>CAZDNQ010000382.1:0-5045 GCA_964506605.1 uncultured Victivallis sp.
GGCCGGAATATACCGAGACCGCCTCGGTCGACGGGCTGATGCGCAAGGACGGCAACGTCTACGACATCTACAGCCTGACGCCGGAAGTCCTGCAGCAGAAGGACTGTCCCACCTGAAAGTGAGAATCCCGGGTGCGCGTGCCGCATCCACTAATCTAAGACAGAACCGGCGTATCGGAGAAACGGAGAACCGGAGATACTAAGACAAGTCTATGACTTTCCTAACCACGAAACCCACGAACAACACGAAAAAAATGAATTTCTTCACAAGGGTACGTTTTTATACGGCAGTCATTGCGGCATGGCTGATGAACCTGAACATGTTCGGGATTTCGCTCAAGAAGTTCTGCACCCCCGGGTTCAACTGCCACGGATGCCCCTGGGCGACCATGGCGTGCCCGATAGGGATATTCTCCTTCAGTTCCGCCGTACATCAGCTGCCTGCGCTGGCGATATCCTCCATCCTCGCGGTTGGACTTGTCTTTGGAAGAATGGCCTGCGGGTTCATATGCCCGTTCGGACTGATACAGGAGCTGCTCTACAGGATACCTTCGCCCAAGCTGAAACTGCCGAAGATTTTCAGATACGGGAAATATGCCTTTCTCCTCCTGTTTGTATTTCTGCTGCCGTTCATGCTCGGGTTCGAGAAATCAGGATACCTGTTCATGCCCAAGCCAGAGGTCAAGAAGAACGATGCCGGAAATGTCGACGTGACGGTTACTGTCGAGAACATCGGGACTGAAGCCGTCAAGGGCTTTTCACTGGATTTCGTATTCATCGGCAAGGAGAAGAAGGAAAGAATCTCTTCGGAAAAAAGAAATTTTGCAGACATGAATGTAGCTCCTGGAGAGAAGATCAAGATGGATCCCGTCGAACTGCCAAACAAGCTCGCCGAGGCCGACCTGCTGGTAAGCTCACCTGAGAGCACCGTCATGCAGAAGCCGAGACTGAGCCTATACTTCTGCACAAACTGCCCTAACGGGACATTGACCGCCGCGCTGCCGTCAAGGCTTTCCGGAAGCAGCACCTCGGGAATCTATTCCGAAAGCAGCTTTCTCACCTTGCGTTTCGGGATACTGGCTGCGTTCCTGGTCGGAGCAGTTCTTATTTCAAGGATATTCTGTCGGGCCGTCTGCCCGCTTGGCGCGATATACGCGCTGACTTCCAAGTTTTCAGTTCACAGGATGACATATGATTCCAGCAGCTGCATAAGCTGCGGGAAATGCGACAGGATCTGTCCGGTCGGACTTGACGTCCGCAGGGAAATCGGCGGCGCAGAATGCATAAGCTGCGGCGACTGCATGAAGGCCTGTCCGAAATCATGCTTCAAGAGAAATTTCACATTGAAGACATAATCAATCATCAGCGTTCAATCAACAATCAAGATCCAGTCTTCTGCTTTTCTCAAAACTCCCGGTGCTCAAAGATAAAAAAAAGACACGGCACAAGTGCCGTGTCATGATAATTTGATTTCTGGAAACTTACTTTATCAAATCCGTTGAAAGTTCTACGCTGTAGCTCTCGCCGACGAACTTGCCTTTTTCATATTCGAAAGCGACAATGATCGTATACTTTCCTGATGGCACCTCACCGAGGTACCCGCCTCCGCCGCCTCAAGTAGGGCACAGTTTTGCGTTGTCGACCTTGTCCTTGAGCGTGACCTTCTTGTCGGTCTCGCTGAGTATGTAGATATCGGATTTGCCCTTGAGGTAGCGGACTTTCTTGTTGTCCTTCTTCTGGATCAGTTCAATATCGGCCATGACCTTGAAAGGGACAGTGCCCTTCTTCTCATATTTGGCCTTGTATTTTTCAAGCTCCTTGGCGGTCTTGTCGGCATCTTTCTGCTTGGGCGGGGTGTCGACCACTGCATATGAATCGAACTTGAGCGTCCCATCCTTGGACTCGGCATTCTTCTGGAATGCTGCGATGTCCTCGGGCTTCCACGGAAGGAGGGATTTGTAGTCCTGGAGCTGTTCGACCGCGACAGTCTTCTTCGTGAGCATCATGTCACCGAAGATAAGGCCGGCCAAAACAAACACAGCCACAAAGCACAGGGAGTATTTTAAAAACCTTTTCATGGCGGTAATAGATGCCAAAGATCTTTAATTGTCAAGTGGTTCCGCAATAATTTTAACAAAAAACCACATGCGGTCCACGGCAGACTTGTTTGTCTTTGACAGGCATCAATATATCTTATCCTGAATGAAAACAAACATAGCAGAATATTTTGAGGAGGCCATCCTTCCAAGAAAGGACAAGACCGCCGTAACCGCCATGGTGGACGGCCGCCGTCTTGCCTTCGGGGAACTTGGGCGCATGACAGACGCCCTCACCTGCGGATTCCGCAGCGCCGGAATCACCAGGAGAATGAAGGTGCTGATGATGCTGAGGCCAGGGCCTGAATTCATAGCAGCCGTCTTCGCCGTCTTCAAAATCGGGGCGGTCCCCGTGCTGATTGATCCCGGGATGGGACGCGCCAACCTGCTGAACTGCATCAGGAAGACTTCCCCAGAGGCGATGATAGGGATTTCAAAGGCGCACTGGATCAAACTTTTCTTCCCGGGGGTTTTCAAAACTGTCAGGATATCGATATCCCACGGCCCGTTACCTCCTCCATTCTCAACAAGGCTGGAAAGCATGCTGGGGCTCGATGAAAAAGATTCCAAGTTCAAATGCGAGGAGACGAAGCTCGACGACACCGCCGCAATAGTCTTCACCACCGGGAGCACGGGTCCGCCGAAGGGAGTGGTCTACACACACGGCATATACATCACCCAGCTTGACATCATAAGGAAGACGTATGGAGCAGGTCCTGAGGAGATAGACATGCCTGCGTTCCCGCTGTTCGGCCTCTTCAGCGTCGCGCTGGGGATGCCGATCGTGATCCCCGACATGGATCCCTCGCGTCCGGCGAACGCCGATCCGGAAAAAATAGTCGAGGCTATAAACGGGAACAAGGTGACCTTCTCATTCGGATCCCCTGCCCTGTGGAAAGTCGTCTGCGCATACTGCATTGAGAAGGACATCAGGCTTCCAACCCTGAAAAAAGTCCTGATGGCAGGCGCTCCGATCTCCGCAGAACTCCATACGGTTCTGAAGATGACAATGTCCCAGGACGGTACGACCCAAGTGCCTTACGGAGCAACGGAGGCGCTGCCGATAGCAAATTTCACTGGAATGGAAATGCTCGCCGAGACCGCGGCGAAGACCGCCGAAGGCGCAGGCTACTGCATCGGCAGGCCGATCGACGGCATGGACATAAAGGTCATAGGCGCAGTGGACGGCCCGATTGCACATTGGAATCCCTCGCTTGAAGTTCCGCAGGGGGAAAGAGGAGAGCTGGCGGTTAAAGGGCCGGTCGTCACCCCGTGCTATTTCAACGAACCGGAACATACGGCAAATGCGAAGATCGCAGATTCCGACGGCAGGATCTGGCACCGCATGGGCGACGTTGGCTACTATGATGGAAAAGGACGCCTCTGGTTCTGCGGCAGAAAGGCGCACAGGGTCGTTTCAGGCGATGAGATATTCTATTCGGTCTGCTGCGAGGCGATATTCAACCGGCATCCGGATGTTGCGAGATCCGCACTGGTAGGAATTGGTCCGTCAGGAAAGCAGATACCTATAATCATCGTGGAGCCGAAATCCGGAAGAATTCCTGCTGACAACAAATCCAGGGAAAAGTTCGCTGCTGAACTGAAGAAACTCGGGGCTGCAAAGGATTTCACCGCGCGGATTTCGCAGTTCCTGTTCCATCCAGCCTTTCCTGTAGACATCCGCCACAACGCGAAGATATTCCGCGAGCAGCTGGCGGAGTGGGCGGCGAACCAGCTCCAACGGCCGTAAAGTCCTGATTCGATTGCATCCACCGGTAAATAATATTCGTCCTCCTGCGTATTCTCATGCAGGAGACTTATGAAAACATACATTTCACTCAAATGGGCGACGGTCGCAATCCTGTTTGGCTGCGCGCTGGCCAGTGCGTTCTATGCATTCGACAGGCTTGACGCCTTCTTCCTGGAGCTGACCGCCATCCTTGTCGCCGCAGTAGTCATCCCGATCTCATATCATGACTGCGGATTGATCTACAGACGGAAATCCAGGGCGGACAAGGATACTGTAATCGACGGCGTCAGGCTGTCATTCTCATGCCTCCCCGCATTTGCCATATTCCTTCTTATAATGTGGTCCGCGATAAGGTTCAAATATCTATGATCCGGCTGTTACTTCCACATTTTCACGCAATGAATCTGGACATGTCAGGGATTTCCGTGCTACATTTACATAAACCATGATTAACAAAACATAGCAGCAGGCTTTTCATATGTTTGAGACAAAGGACAGGAATTTCCTTGAACGGGCGATACTGGTCGGCTTCCACGATCTGACAGTGAGCCCTGCCGAGGCGTCGGAACACCTCTCGGAGCTCCAGGAACTGATGAGGACACTTGGCATCCCGGTGATCAAGGAGATCACGGTGAGCCTCCGGAATCCGAGCCCTCATTTCCTCATGGGCAGCGGAAAGGCCGAGGAGATTGCGAACATCGCAAAGGAGCTGAAGGCCGACAGCATCGTCTTCGACCACGACCTCTCGCCCTCGCAGCAGAGGAACTGGGAGAAGTTCACGAAGCTCTGCGTGATAGACAGGCAGGAGGTCATACTCGAGATATTCGCCGGACGTGCATCGACCCGGGAGGCCGTGATACAGGTGGAGCTGGCGCGCATGCAGTATTCGCTGCCGCGGCTGACCAGGGCGTGGACGCATTTCTCGCGCCAGGCGGGCGGGAAATTCGTCAAGGGCGCCGGCGAGATGCAGATCGAAATCGACAGGCGCATAATCAAGGACAAGATATCCCAGCTCCAGAAGGAGCTCAGGACCGTGAAGCAGCAGCGCATCACCCAGAGGAAGATGCGCGAGAAGAGCGGGACGCCGCATGCTGCGATAGTCGGCTACACCAACGCGGGGAAATCCTCACTGCTGAACAAGCTCACCGGCGCGCACGTGCTGGTCGAGGACAAGCTTTTCGCCACGCTGGATCCGACCAC
>CAZDNQ010000383.1:0-5014 GCA_964506605.1 uncultured Victivallis sp.
ATTGGAGCTCCTGGAGAAAATAAAGCGTCTCAAGGACATCAGGATTGCGGTTATAGACAGGAACATGGAGGACGGGATATTCCAGGTGAGGCAGGACCGTCTTGCAGGGAACATGCTGCTGCTTAAGCGCGCCGCCGAAAAGAAATGCAGGAACATCCTATTCCTGAACGGTTATATGGACAGGTGGGAGAGCAGGGGGGACAAGCTCTACCGCACCCTGGTGAGGGAGGCTGTCGGAATTGATTCCAGCATGAAGCTCTCGTTCAGGTCGGCCACGGATCCTGAGCAGGATCTGAAATTCATCCTCAGGGAGAAGTCGGATGCGGTCTTCACCGACGATCTCTATGCCAGGAGGATCCTGAACATTGCAGGTCCCAGGAGGCCGTTCTCCATCGCCGGCTACAACGGCATGGCGGCCGCCACGAGCATAGAGCCCAGGATAACGACGGTCAACTCGAATCTGACGGAGGCCGGGCAGATCGCCGTCGACTATCTGTTCAAAAAGCGGGAGTTCGAAGATGATGTCGTGCATGTGAAGCCCTATCTGGTTGAAGGGGAGACTTTCTAGGGAACAACGAATATCGAAAGAATAGGAGAAATATGAAGACGGACATGGCGGAGCTGAGGAGCAGGATAATCAAGGTTGCAGGTGAAGGATGCATGGATTTCACTGGGTTCGCGTCTGTGGACAGATTCAACGCCGTTCATCGCAGGATGCGGCCCGAGGCGCACCTCAAGGACGCGAAATGCGTTGTCAGCATCGGCATACGCTATCCGCTTGCGATGTACGAGAATGCCGGAAGGACGAAGGCGGAGTCCTACATGTCGATGGACATGTATGAGAACAACGCGATGGAGACAGCTCTTCTTCAGGCGGCCATGGATGTTGCGAGGACCCTCGAGGATTTCGGTTTCAACGCTGTTCCGATCACGACGAAGATGTACCGGGTCCAGCCGTTCAAGGACATCAAGGAGTGCTGGACGCAGGATTTCAGGAACGACATAGCCGCGGTGGCGGCAGGGCACGGGGAGCTCGGGTTCAACGGCGTGGTGATCACTCCCAGGTACGGGACGCGCCAGATGTTCACGTCGGTTGTCACCGACGCGCCTATAGAGGCTGACAAGATGTATGACGGTCCGGCGCTCTGCGACAAATGCATGAAATGCGTGGGCGCCTGCAGGATGAAGGCGTTCACCGCTGAAGATTATGACAAGGTGCTTGTCGGGGAGACTAGTTTCAACGTCGCCAAGAAGGACATGTGGAGGTGCATGTGGTCGAAGAAGTTCATGCTGAACGCCGAGATGGGGCCGAAGCTCCACGGCATGAATGTGACGATCGAGCCGCCGAAGGGCGAGATCACCGAGGACGACATCAGGAAGGCGCTTTCCGAGAAAGGCCAGAAGGGCGGCCTCCAGACCTGGTACACATATTCGATGAGGGAATGCGAGAGGGAATGCGTGCCGCCGCACCTCAGGGGCGTCGATCTCGTGAAGAAATATGCGAAGTCCGCAGTTTGAAGGGAGGAGATAAAATGAGTTCCCTGACTGACAAGGTGAAGAGTCTGGCCAAGGACAACAGGATGGATCTCGTGGGGGTCGCCTCGATAGACAGGTACGAGCATGCTCCGGAGATGGTCCATCCCCGTGCGCATCTTCCGGAGGCGAACGCCGTGATCGCGATGGCGATAAGGTATCCGGACGCGATGTTCGTCAACGCCGGCGCCGGCGAGGCCGAAAGCATTTTCTCCATTGAGAACTACCAGAACAAGGTCATCGGGAAGAACCTGTACAACGCGGCGCTCCGCGTGACCAGGCTTCTCGAGGACGCAGGATACAAGACGGTTCCGATGATGGTGTCGGGGCGCTGGAGGCTGCATCCTTATAAGAGTATAAAGACCGAATGGTGCGCGGATTTCTCGAACCGTCATGCGGCGGTGGCTGCGGGGCTTGGCGAGTTCGGCCTGCATGCGCTCTGCATCACGCCGCAGTATGGGATGCGCCAGCGCTTCATCTCAGTTGTGACGGAGGCGCCGCTTGATGCGGATCCGATGTACAGCGGGCCGTCGCTCTGCGACAAATGCATGCTCTGCTTCAAGAGCTGTCCGGTCAAGGCGATCGATGTGAAGCCGGAGAACCTCGAGAAGGTGCAGATCGGAAGCCGGACATTTGAATACGCGAAGGTCGATCACTGGCGCTGCGGATGGTCCGAGCAGGTGAACAACATTCCCGAGGAGGGTCCGGCGATGGGCGGGCAGGAGATAGGCGTCCTGCCTCCAGAGGAGGGTGAGATAACCGACGAGATGTTCCTTTCCGCATACTACGGGAAGAACAATCTTGCCGGATTCCAGGCGGGCATGACGCATGCGATGGGAAACTGCATGAGGATGTGCATACCCCCTCCGCTGCGTGGTAAGCAGAAGCTTCCTGAGAACTACTGCAGGAAGATGATGGGGAAGAGGGAGTTCATAGACGACGGGGGCGACAGGACGAAGCCGCGCAGGTACAAGGTTGCTCTGCAGGATAAATAAAAAAGGGAGTTGGAACATGAGAGCTTTAAAGACGTATGCTGCAATAATATCAATGGTGGCCGCAGGCATGGCGCAGGCCGCGCCGCAATATCTGGATCTTGGGAAGGCTGTCAACTCCAATTTCGAGGACGACGGCGTCGCCGACAACGGCAAGGGCGGCTGGACCGACGAGGGCATCAACGACATGATCATCTACCCGCAGCTCAAGTTCGGTGAGAACGTGCGCAACGGATACAAGTTCAAGCTGATCGATCCGGCTGCGAACGGCGGGAATGCGGTCATGATCCTCAAGGGTGCCGACCGCTGCAAGGACAAGCCGCAGGAGATTGCGGTCAAGGTACCGTCGTACAAGGCGAAATATCTCTACATCGTGCAGAATGCTGCATCTCAGGCCAAGGGCGAGCAGAAAGGCTACGTTGTCGCAGTGTATACCGTGAAATATGAGGACGGGACTTCCGTCGACATAGAAAACCATGACGGTGTCGAGATCAGGCAGTGGTGGACCGGCAGCTGGTGGGACAACAGCGAGAGGAAGAGCTGGCCTGTATACATGGGACGCAACTTCTATACGATGAAATACAGCCAGTTCATCGGGCTCTGGGCGATGCAGTGGGAGAATCCGAACCCTGGCAAGGCGATAACTGAGATAGTCTTCAAGTCCACGGGAAAGGCCGTTCCGATCATCTGGGCCGTGACCTTCGACGACGAAGACTACTTCACCAATCCCAATATAAAGGCGGATTTTGTCCGTCCGGACGGACCGCCTTCCGACTTCTTCGACAAGCGTATCGCGCAGGAGCAGGAACGTCTTTTCACCGAGATGAAGGTGGCTGGAATGGTAAAGGGCGTCCGCAGGGCTGAGCTGATAAGGCCTGATCTCGTGGCCATAACGGTGGATGCTGTTGTCGCAGGAGGCGCCGGGCAGGGCGAGGCGAAGGCGGCGGCGCTGCAGAAGGAGGAGAATTTCACGGTCAAATCCTCGGACGGCAAGGACGCGGATTTCGCAAACGGCGTGAACCCCGTGAAAGTCGGGAGGCATACATTCAAATATGACACCGTCAATGTAGGGGCGTTTCCCGGGAACAATCTCTACTGGCACACATACTATCTGAAGCTTGCAAAGGCGTTGAAGCCGGGCGGGAAATATATGGTTTCAATAAAGGGCATTCCTGCGGAATTCGCAGGTTCGATGGAGCTGGACTGCTCTGAGAACGCGGTGACGCCTGTGATAAAGGTGAACCAGGGGGCATATTCATCGAAGGCGTCGAAGAGGTATGCGTATCTTGGATGGTGGGCCGCGGATCTTGGACCGCAGGAATATTCCGAGTTCAAGAAGTTCTCGCTGGTCGACGACAAGTCCGGCGCGGAAGTGTTCTCCGGGGAGATCAAGCTGAGGAAGGCGTCCGGGGATCCGGCGAAGGAGAACAAGTTCAAAGAGGAGAATATCAGCGGCGAGAACGTCTACGAGCTCGATTTCTCGGCGTTCAATAAGACCGGCAGGTACCGCATCAGGATTCCGGGATTTGCAAGTTCGAGCGCATTCGGCATCGGCGGCGATGATATGAAAAACTGCTACTATACGACGATGCGCGGTTTTCTTGTACAGAGGTGCGGATGCGAGCTGACGAAGGACGTGACCGATTATCCGAGACCTGCATGCCATCTGAAGAACTACGAGAGCGGACATCTGGTCTATGGAGTGAACGAGAAGTACGTGGACGGGAAGCCTGTTGTGCAGAACAGGCCGTTGAAAGACGGAGAGCCGGTCAAGGAGTTCAGGGGCGGATACCATGATGCCGGCGATTATGATGTGTTCTACAGCCATATGATGGCAAACTCGATGACTATGATCGCCTTTGAGTTCCAGCCTGACGTCTTCAAGGACGGGGACCTGAAGCTTCCCGAGAGCGGAAACGGGATTCCCGACATCCTGGACGAGGCGGAATGGGGCATGAAGTTCTATGCCGACACGCAGGATGCGGACGGCGGAGTCTACGCCGGGCGCGGCAATGACGAGGATTATATCGGCAAGGAATGGAAGAACGAGTTCAACAAGTGGAAGGAGATCAGTCCGGACCTGAAGAAATACGGTGATTATCCTCCGTATGGCAATTTCTTCCCGTCGGCCGGATCCTCATTCACCTTTGCCGCAGTGGCGTCGCAGTTTGCCAGATGCGTGAAGAAATACGATGCTAAGAAATCAGAGCAGTATCTCGCAAAGGCGAAGAAGGCATATGAATGGGCTGAGAAGCACCAGGCGGAAGGATATGAGAAGGAAGGGATCTCCTACGGCAGGGTGGAGCTGAAGAAGGGCTGGATATGGGCGGCGTCGGAATTGTTCAAGACCACAGGCGAGAAAAAATATGGAGACGAGGTCGTCAGGCTCGCCGACAAGAAGGAGGATGCGTTCAAGAGCAGCTGGAACCAGGTTAATTCGGTTCCGTTCTTCAAATGGGCATATGCGAGCACGGACAATCCGAATGTGG
>CAZDNQ010000384.1:0-5014 GCA_964506605.1 uncultured Victivallis sp.
GAAGGCATTTCTTGAGGGCGGCCAGTTTCCGACCCTCAGCGGGGTCGAGCCGGTCATCGGCGTCGAACCATAATAAATAATCAGATGTGGCCAGGGATATGGAGGCGTTCCGTGCGGCTGAGAAATCATTACACCAGGTGAAATACCCCACCTTGGCACCATGCTCCCGGGCGATCGATACCGTAGCATCAGACGAACCGGTATCAACTACCACAATTTCATCCACTACACTTTTGATATCCGAGAGAATGTTCCCCAGCCTCGCTTCCTCGTTCTTCACAATCATGATTACGCCAATGGTTGTTCGTTTCATAGTGTCATACTTTTATGACCGGTTTCCCGAGATATCCGCCTGCGGGAATAGCGAGGTTCTGTGCATCTCTCGTGCTGTCCTTCAATTTGTCCTCGCAGAATCTTTCCGTGCATTTATAAGCTTTACGAAATCGGGGTTCGCCGGTTGAGCCTTTTTCAGCGTATCCAGCAGGTTCTGTTTTATAAGGTCAAATCTCCCTGTTTCCATCGTTGCCTGCAGGAGATTAGCCAGGGCATCGGGGTCTTCGGGGTGGAAGTTAAGGGCGATCTGGAAGACTTCCATAGCCGAGAGAGTTTCGCCGAGCTGCCACTGGATAACGCCTAAATTATTCAGTGCCTGTGAGTTCCGGGGATCAATCTGCAGCACACGCTTAAAGGTAGCGACCGCGCGCTCAAGCTTCCCCTGAGCGAAGCATTCTTCACCCAAGCGTAGGATTTCCTTGATATTATGCTGACCCGTGATATCAGGTGTTGTCACGTTTTCTTCCTTCGAGGCAGGTTCAGTCAAAATGGATGCCTTTTCCTCGATTTTTACCTTGGTCTGCCTGGCCGAATCTGCAGTCTGAGAATAACGGGCGATTGGCTTGTCCTGCAGTTGGCAGACTCTCGTCATTACCGCCTCGGCGGCGTGGTCCCAGGTGAATCTAGCACGAATGAAGGTGGCGGCCCGCCTGCCCTTATCAACGGCTTCTTCAGTGTGTATTACCACATGTTGCATGAGCCGGGTCAATTCTTCCTTGTCTGGTTCGGCCAGCCAGGGGAAGTCAACGGTCTCCATATCGCCGACACGTTTTTCCGGTAATCGGACCACCTTAGAGGGTATCAAATAAGCGGTGTTTTCATCGCAAAAATCAAGAGCAGCTCCATAACCAGTCACCATGACGGGAAGCCCGCAGGCCATGGATTCGGCAATCGGTAGGCCAAAGCCTTCACCTCGATATGGGTGAACAAGGCAGTCGCAGGCACGGTAAAGTCCTGCGATCTCACGAGAACTGAGCGTATGCTCAATATACTCTATTTCGGGAGATTCTTTTTCGGACTGGATACGGTCGATTACTTCCTTTGCCGTTTGACCCTTGTAAAAGCTCTGGCCGCCCATATCCTTTATGACCAGGCAGACATCATCCCTGGATGAAAAGGTTTTGGTATAGACATCGAGCAGGATATCAATGCCCTTCCGTGGAATGGTGCCGCCCACAAAGAGGAACTTGAATTTTTTCTTAGTGGTTAGCTTATACGGGGCAGTATCAGGATTGAACAAGGCAATATCAACCCCGTTGGGTACGACGAAGACCCGTTCAGAAGGGACCCCACTCTGGATGTAACAATCGCGTACAAAATGGCTGGGTACCCAGACCTCATCCACTCTTGCCGCCATGTGACGGACCCATTCCCGGGGGATGCTCCCGAATTCCCAGGGCTGGATGATGACCCAGTGCCCTTCGGGTGGGGGTGTGAAGTTTGGTGGCCATTGATGCCGGACATGCACGTCGACAGGGCCGGAAAGGGGTTTGTTTGTCATTTTTGCTATCGGCTTGAAGCGGGGCTCGTCCTTTGGGGTGAATTGGTCCCCCTCATAGGGGATGATGGATAACTCGCGCCCCTGCCCGATGAGGCGCAGGCACAATTCTCGGTTGACGAGAGCTAGGGAGTGGTTCACGAACTGGGAACCTTCCCAGACGATGCATGGGCGATTCTCACCCATAATACTTTTCAGGGACGGCATCAACCAAGATTTGGTGGGCACTCGGAAGCGTCCATCGGCGTGGAAACAATCCCGCCACCTCTTGAAGAAAATGGTAAGATTATACTCTACGTGATTGAAACGTCCTTCGCTTTGCCCCTCATAGTGATATATTGCAGTTTCAGGTTGATATAATACCCGGTAACCTGCCTGGCGGACTCGCAGGCAGATATCCACATCTTCTACACCGTTTTTGTATATTTCATCAAACCCATGCAGGGAAGCAAATAATCTCCGTGGGATTAGGAAACAAGCCCCGGTAACCATATCCATTTCCGTGACAGAACACGTTGCCGGCAAATCTGCTTTTTCATAGCGGTAAGGATGGTCAGGTACGCCGTTTATTAAGGAAATGCCAGCATGTTGGATCCGACCGTCGGGGTAGAGTAACTTGCATCCGACTATACCGGCTTCTGGCTGTTGAATCAATTCAAGCAATGGTTCAAGCCAGCCAGCGGTAACCACTGTGTCATTATTGAGAAAGAGGAGATATGCCCCTTTTGCTAACATCGCGCCCTGATTGCAGGCTCGGGCAAAGCCGAGGTTTGTGTTGTTTCGGATGGTTTTCACGGTTGAAGGCAAAGATTTCAGCAGCGTGGACGTATCATCAGTCGAGGCGTTGTCTACCAGAATAATCTCTATGAGATGCGATACTGTATGCTCCTGAATGGATGCGAGACAGGCGCGGGTCAATGCACAGGCATTGTAAAGGGGAATGATGATGGAGACCGTGGGCGAACCGTTAGGGCTTACCGCTGTCTGGATAACGTCACTTTGCAATGCATTCACATCTCCCATCTTATCTGTGACAGATGGATATGAACTATCTGTATCCATGCATATATGCTCTTTAAATTCAATTTGTTCGGTACAGCATCCCGTCTGTGCCGTGCTTGATTTAATTCCGACAAAGATGAACTGGAGACCGCCTCCCACGAGTAAGTGGTTCGGCGAGTAATAATAAAACATAAAAGAATCGCTAAACCCTGATCGTTTGCAGATATCTATGATATCCCAACCGAAATCATAGAAAACCAGACTCCCATCATCGGACACGGGATTGCCGTGATAAACCGGTTCCTTGATGTGCTCGATTTGACCATCCTGTAGCCGTGTTCGTCTGACAGTCTGATCGATGGACAGGTCAAAGGGGATTGAGAACATAAGGGTCCCGCCTGGTTTTAGGACACGGCATGCTTCCCTGATGGCCTGCTCAATATCTGGAACATGTTCGAACACATCATTCGATACGAGAAGATCGAATGAGCCATCTGCAAAGCTCAGAGCAAGCGCGTCCTCATGGCGTATTCCATTGCAGACTTCTCCACCCCGGCGGTCATTTCCCAGATATTCGCTGCCAACGGCCTGACGCGCCTTTTTTTGAAGTTCAGCGTAGAACTGCGTGACCTGCTCATAGGCATACACATCTAACGTCGGCAGCCGCAGACCCAGTGCTGCCGCGGCATAGAACACGCCGCGCTGGCGGTTGTTCAGCCTGCACTCGCTGCAGAGGAGGTGCTCCCTAAACAGCAGAGCTTTTCCATACCAGTTCGCGTAAGCTGAATGATCGAACAGATAGGCCTTGTGGTTCATTGTTGCTTCACTGAAGTTCCAGTTGCTCTGCATGTTGGTCTGTTTGCCGCAACAATCACAATATCCGTTACAATCCAACTGGCCTGACTTGATGCTGTTGTTAGAAAGGAACTTTTCGATCAGCAATCGCTCCTCGTAGTCATGGCGTATGCTGCTGAAATACGAATTGAACTCACGCTTTGACCTAAAGCGGGCATGGTGGTCCCTCGCTCGCTCGGCGAGATAGTTAGTGACAAACGAAATGTCCGCAGGCTGCGATGGGAGGGCCTGTTTAACACCAGTCGCATACTGGAACGCCTTGACCACACCGTTCGATACATAGAAATCATCAACCTTCAGGGCATCGCGCAGGGAAGCGCTGACTATTTCCGGATGCTCGGCCATCAGGCGGAAGAAGTGAGTTGCCGTATCAATGTGAGGTTCGTAAACCAGCAGCGCGTCACCAAACCAGTTGAAAACATCACGGAAATATTCGATGATCCCCAAATGAATTGCACGTATGATCGGCCAGGTCGATTCGGTGTTCGCATTTCTGCCAAAGACGGGCCGGCCGTCGTCTTCGAACCGGATGAACTGCCCGGATTGAGCGGTCAGTACCGACTCGAGGATAAGCGAGTAATCATAAATGCAGTTGCCCTGTTGAAAGACAGCAAAACTGCCGAAACACGTGTGCAGCTTGTCAGCCAAGGGATTTCTTCGGGCCTTCTGGTTTGTGACGAAATAGAACCCCTGCAGGTCGATGGAGGTCAATTTCTGCAAGTACTTCTGTATGGTACCGGCAAACCCGATGTCTACCACCGCAGACTTTTCGTTTTGTGAGATACCCATGCGATTCAGGTATGCAAGATACGCCTTCTTCTCCTTTTCGGCATGGCTGTAAATAGCGTTCTTGAACGTTAAGACATCCTTATAGGCCGCGTCGATCTCTTTCGGGAGCACAATGGTATCGTTGTAGAGCCTCTGGTGCGAAAGCGTACCATTCTTGGAAGCGACGTCGAGGTCGATACCGAATCGAGATTCCAGAAGATTCGCCATGCTGCCGGTATACTGTTCTTCCAGGATGGCACGTATGTCCGTCTCCCGTTCAATCGTAGGAATGCTGCACCCGCGCCGTGAGCAAAGGAGGTAGGAAGACCGTACGCCGCTATCGCCGAACTGAGCAGTGTACATCTCGAACAACTCCTGTAGCAGGTATCCTTCTCTGGCCAGGAACAACAAATGCTGGATCTCAAGCTCTTGAGAGCGTTTGTATAGCCATGTCGTGAAATAGAGCAAGACTGGTCCTAAAATGCAGTATCCGAGCTCCTTAGGATCAGTTATATGGAGCTGTCCGCGGGTTTTGTGCAGTGCAAAAGGTGAGGAGAA
>CAZDNQ010000385.1:0-4995 GCA_964506605.1 uncultured Victivallis sp.
TGAGCTTCCAAAAATCTTCCGCAACGCGCCAATTGTGAATTTTTAGAGGTTCCCTAAAGTTGCAGCATTGTATTGAAAGAGGAAGGCATGACCAGTGAATTACAGGGGCTTCTGTCCGAGCGTAATTATGAATGAGCGGCGCTTGCGCAATGTTTCTGAACAAAAGACCATCCCGTCAAGGAAATTGTATACAGGAAGCAGCGGACGCAGGAAGGAACTTGCGATTGCCTTGTAATGCAGGCCGGACAGATAATCAATCTTCACCTTAAACCCATGCCTTTCGAAGACCTCCGTGACTTCTTCGGCGCTGACAGGCCGTTCATTGCAAGTTACGCCTTTATGGCTGTGCAGCGGGGAGCTTATGTCCCTGTAAAGCCACATGAAAGGATTCATCCGGTTTGGATCAAACGCCACAAATACTCCCCCTGGCCTTAGCACGCGGAAGGCTTCCTCCGCGCAAAGGTTTTTGTCAGGAAGATGATGAAGCATTCCACTGAAAAGAATGAAGTCCAAGCTTGAATCCAGTACAGGAAGAAACTCAACATCGCCATTTATGTAGTCATGGCCATAATTACTCTTTCCGCATTGCAGAATCCTGAGGCTGAGGTCCAGTCCAATGACATTAACCCCCTTTCTCTTCAAGATGTCCGTGAAAACGCCCGAACCACACCCCATGTCCATGAAAAGCGCCCCCGCTTCTATTTTCCTGACAGTGGAAAGCATTTTCATGCACTCTTCTATAATCCTCATCTTGCTCTCGGCGTCAAAAACATCATATCCGCTTGATTCCGCGAAAGATCCAAAGAATTCAATCTCTGCGCCCTTGTCCTGGGCTGAACGATGTGACTCAACATGTTGAACAGGTCTGTCTGCCATAAAACACTTTCCCGTCATTTTTCTATCTGCGATCTTATACGATATATCTCAATAAACCGGTTTTCCATTCCATCAACCGGTATCCGCAGGATCATTTTACTTTTCAACGGGACTGGCTCGTCGTTGTCCATCAAATGTTTCAATCCATTGCCATCAAATACGCTCACGATATTGCATCTTATGAGTATGCCATTGTTGAGGGCCTCCCCTTGAAAGGCGCATATGCGGTCCTTGGGAATTCCCGACTTTTGATATACGGAGGGCGGAATTTTCCCGAAGAAGAGCAGCTCTGAATACCAGAAGGGCTTGAAATCCGTATTGACTTTCTGAGGAATTGCAGATGATGAGACATATAGAGTCTCACCAGGGCTCATATTCCTGAAGGCGGCCTCAAACGCCTCAATGAGAGGAGCTGCAAATGCATTCCTGGACTCCGCGACATACCTGCTGAAATAAGCATACGTATACAGGCCGGCCTCAAATACAGCGAATATCAGCATGGCAAACAGGCAAAGCTTGAAATAGCCTGCCTGCCTCCTGCGCCATATGTATGATGCACCGGCCAATCCGACAACTCCCCAGGCAACCGCTCCGACCATGCCCCTGGTGCTATGGAAATGATCGATTGTCAAAGATGCTGCTATCGGATAGGAGGCGAGGGCGAGAAGGGAAAACCTCATGTATGGATTCTTCAGGAACCCCCTGATGCATGCATATATTCCGGCTGCGGCAAACGGAATCATGAAGATGAAAAGTTCACCGGACCCGCCTGTGTTATGCCTAAGGTTCTGATCTCCGGAAACGAAGAGGAATGGGAAGCTGAAATATTCAAGATATCTCCCTGATATCCTGCCTGCTGTCTCAAACAACCCGGCGCCGCCGCTCCAGACAGCCATCGTTGAAAATCTTCTGGTCATGCATTCGGGATAATGATATACATACAGGGCCATTGGAAGCATGCTTATGACAAAAACTCCAATGAACAATCCGAAGATTCTTATCCTCTTTATCAGCATGAGATTTAGCGAAAGGATAAATATTGCAAGCCATATCGCGCCCATAGGCCTGCCTATCTGGTGTGAATAAAATACCAGCGCCCAGCAAACTCCTGCGACAACGGCGGAAGTCTTTGACCGTCTTGAAAGCGCTTCGAACATGTAATACCAGCCCAGGGCAATAAACATTATCATAGGCATATATCCGCCTATGCCAGTCCTGCTAAGCGGAAAAAGCCATGGCAGTATTGAAAAGAAGAACGCTCCAAGCAGGCAAATCCACCTGTTCCCCGTATATTTTGTTGCAAGAAGGAAAAAAGCCGCCGCTGCAAGAATATGAAACAATGCGCCTGGCAGTCTGACAACCCATTTTTCCGGTCCGAATATTTTAACCAGCGGCACCAGTGAATATATGTAGACAGGATCCTGGTAGTTGTCAAAGCATTTGAAGAACACCGGATACTTGTTGCCATACTCGTCTGCGCCCGTCTCTGCAATGCACCATGCATTATAGCCGACAGAACTTTCATCTGAATAGAATCCTCCGGGGACGCTTCCAATCTTCCAGAAGTGCAGGAAGGAGGAGATAAGCAGCAGGGTCAGCGCGGCAAGCATGAAAATGCGCTTCTCCTTCGCAGGCATGTTTGAAATATTCATAATCAAATACAGGTTATATTTATGTAAATCATTAAAAGCTAGCATATTGCCTGCAAAAGTAAACAATGGATGACGGCTTATGGACCTGAAAGGCTTCTTTGAGAGAAACAGTCTTGAACACGCGAAGCGGATATTCGCCGGGTTCAGCGGCGGGCCGGACTCCACCTCCCTGCTCCTTCTCCTGGACGAGGAATCCAGAAGGCGTGGATTCCAGCTTAAAGCCATCCACTTCGAACATGGTCTCCGTGGCAGTGAAAGCGTCGAGGACGCCGGCTGGTGCCGCAAATTCTGCGAATTTCGCAACATAGATTTCATGGAAATCAGCCTCAACGTCAATGTATCGCGACATCCGGGTGAAAGTACCGAGGCAGCCGCAAGGAGGCTGCGCCTCAAGGAATGGAATGTAATCGCCGCCGCGCCGGGTTCATTCGTCGCGCTGGGGCATAATTCGAATGATAAAGTGGAGAATGTATTCTTAAGGCTTCTTCGCGGTTCAAACTGTTCGGGCCTGACCTCGCTGCGAGAGGAACAGAAACTCGGAAAAATCACCGTGATCCGCCCCATCCTGCGTTTCAAACGCAGCCAGATCGAGGATTTCCTGCGCTTGAGAGGAGTCTCCGGCTGGAGGATCGACAGCTCAAACTCCGAGGAGGACTACAGGCGGAATTTCTTCAGGAACAGGATTATCCCCCTCATCTCTGAAAGGTTCCCGAACGCTGGAGCCGCCGTCCTCAAATCCGTATACGCCCTTGAGAAGGACGCCGAATTCATCGAGTCCGTAACCTGCGGTATATTCAAGGAGGTAAAGGGCAGGAAGTCCATCGACATCGCACAGCTCAAGGCGATGCATCCTGCCATTCTTGTACGGTTCCTCAGACTATGGCTGTCGGAACAGACCGGTTCAGACTACATCCCCGACAGCGATTTCATTGCAAGGTTCACAACGGAAATGAACAAAGCCTTCGAAAAGCGCAGCACTGACAGGAATGCATCCCTGGTTCCATTGGATGGCAACGGCCTTTTCCTTAAATTCGGATCAGAATCCATATCAATTGTAAAAAACAAATCTGTTCCAGAGCTGCCAGCGTCAGCTTGGAATTGGAAGAAGGATGCGGAGATAAAATGGCACGGCACAACATTGAGTTCGGAAATCATCCCTGCCGGCAGGGGGCCATCCTTCGTCCGTGGCGAAGACAAGGTCTATTTCGATGCCGATGCACTTCCAGAAGAGCTCTCGATCAGCCAATGGCGCACCGGTGACGTGATGATTCCTTTCGGAAAAACTTCCGCAGTCCACCTGAAGAAGCTTTTTGAGGCGAAAAAACTTGACTCGGCCGCCAAGGGCTCCACACCTGTAGTCCGCACCCCGTCCGGAGAGATCATCTGGATCCCCGGCGTAAGGCGTGCGAACTTCGCAAATATCGGACCGGCAGCAAAACGCATCGCCTTTTTCAGCATCGTCCGCGAACTTTGAATTGCCTGTATCCCAAGGCTATATTATGCCCGGAGGTATACCATGAAATCCATTGCCGTTCTTTCAGCCTTCATTTTATCTATGCTTTCTCTTTACGCACAGGATCCTGCGCCTGCGGCTGATGACGCGTCTGCACCGAAGGACCAGTCCAAGCCGAAATCCGTAGTGATCAAGCCCAAGGGCGAATTCAAATACAAGCTCATCCCGCTTAAGAGCCTCGACTTCTCCACGGTAGACAAGGTATGCCGTCCGCTGCTCTCAGGCGAAGGCATCCTCACCTACGAGGAGAAGAGAGGTTCGATACTGGTCGGAGACTACGCTGAAAACGTTGAAAAGATCTTAAAGTTCCTCGCTGATGTCGATACCGACGCCGTGAACATAAGGATCGACGTCGACTTCCTGAACACCGGTTCGAGCGGAAACCAGAACCTGGATGTCAAGGTCAACTATGGAAAAGGTGTCCAGCCCAACCAGGTGATTATCGTTGACGGCAAGGTCGTAAAGCCAAAGAGCATCGATATAAAAGCCGCCAACAACAGCGGGACCGACATTAAGAACACCAGCCAGTTCATTGTGACAAAAAGCGGATTCCCCGCGTCTCTTTTCGTAGGGAAGACAATTGCAGATCCCAGCTGGCTCTACAATTACAAGCTCATCCCTCCGACGGTTGTTGTAGGCGGACCAAGCACGGTGATCATACCGACATTGAATCCCGGATTCGTGATGAGGAACGTCGGAGCAACGCTAATGGTCCTGCCCAAGCTCAGGGATGACGGCCTGATAGACGTGGAGATTTATCCTGAAGTCAGCTACATCGACGGCAAGGGCGCAAAGGCGTCTGTCAGGGTCGAAAACATAGAGACGAAGCTGACCGTACAGGACGGGCAGAAGATCTACATTGGCGGAGCGGTGAGTTCAAACATGAACTTCTACAAGAACCTGTTCGGACCAACGCTGATGAGCAAGGATGAAAAGTCGAACGTCCTCGACATG
>CAZDNQ010000386.1:0-4987 GCA_964506605.1 uncultured Victivallis sp.
AATATTATTTACAGCCCTCACGGGCTTGACTACGAACGAATTTCAAACTCATTTGTAGCTTGTCGCGCCGTAGCTTCTTAGCGAAGGCGGATTAACGCCGTAAGGCGTGTTCTTTTTCAGGGCGCATAAGATAGCATGGTTTCGGGAGAGGACAAATCTGCACGTGTGGTTCCAAATCCAATTGCCGGCGGGACGCCGGCGCTCCGATAAGAGCATATTCTTTTTCGCGCGATGGGTATAAAGTAGTTTGCGATCTCCGAGTGCAAGAAAAAGGATTGGAAGTTGCTCTTTGCGCTCCACCGTCGCTCAGAGAGGTATGGTGGACACAGCAGGGATCTGGCTTCGCCAAATTGCTACGCCCGACACGTGTCGCAAGCTACTCCAGATACCAATCAGCAAGGCCGCGCTCCAAAAGAATAAAACTCTGTGCCTTTGTGTCTCTGTGGTCGGCTTATATTCTCTTCTCGCACAGATTGCGGATTTCGCAGTTTCCGCAGTCCGGCTTCCGCGCCTGGCACCTGGCGCGCCCGTGGGAGATCAGCAGCTGAGAGAACGAACACCAGTATTCCTCGGGAAGATCCTTGTTCACTATCATCTCTATCTTGACGGGGTTTTCCGTCTTCACAATCCCTATGCGGTTGGTAAGGCGCTGCACATGGGTGTCCACCGGAAATCCCGGCTTGTTGAACGCATGGCAGAGCAGCACGTTCGCGGTCTTGCGTCCGATCCCGGGCAGCGTCACCAGCTTCTCCATTTCAGAAGGGAGCTTCCCGTCGAACTCACTGATGATCTTCCTGCAGGCGTTTATTATGTTCTTGGATTTCGCGCGGTAGAGTCCGATGGTCCTGATATCCTTCTGAAGCTCCTTGATGTTGACCTCCGCGAAATCTTTCGCGCTTTTATACTTCCTGAAGAGACCGGGTGAGACGCGGTTGACGTTTGCGTCGGTGCACTGCGCGGAAAGGATCGCACTGACCATCAGCTGCAGCGGATCCTCATGCTTGAGGAAGCATTCCTGGACGCCGTACGTGTCCTCGAGGATGCGGTATATCTCCAGCAGCCATTCCTTCAAAGGTTTTTTTATTTTTGAACGCATCCCGAAAAATAGCAATAAAGCCTGCGGTTGCAAATATTCATTGCCATTTACTTCCACAACCGGATCCGGACCGGGCCATCAGGCGGGCTGGAACCTTGACTTCATGTCCTGCCGTGGTCTATTTTCCTAGCATTATATGCATATGTCGACAGGCTTATAGAGAACCACATAATAAATAAGTTATGTATACAGAAAAAAATAAAACCATTTTAGGAGTATCTCTTTTCATTCTCGGTCCTCTTGTATATTTATTAGGATATCCAATATATGCCTTGACAATTGATGCATATGGCGGCAATTGGTGCGATTTAACAAGCATGATGGCGATTTACATAGGGATGCCTGGCTTAATGATATGTTTAACAGGGGTATATATATTATCCCGAAAATGGTGGCTACCGATATTACTACTTCCACCACTATCATTTTTGGGATTTGCCTATTACCTTTTTTCCTCATTCATCATTGGCATATTCCTTACTGGCAAGGGATGGTAAGACATTTTCACACAACTATAATCGGTTCTGGCACCCAGGCTTCGCCGGTCGGCTAGACCTAGAGCGTCGCCAGAAAGGATAACATCATGGAAATAATTTCAGCACATGACCGCGGAATATTGAGGCAGCGGGCGCAGATCCAGCTCGACTACGCGAATTCCCCGCAGAACAGCGCCATTCTTAAGAAGTGGCGGGCTCAGGCGGAAGGGCGACGTGAATCTCCGCCGGTCCGGCTGCTGTATTCCAATTTCTGCCACGAGGTCATCACTCCACGGCTGAAATGCGAGGGTGAACAGGCGCGCCGGATCGAGGGCACCCTTCTTGGCAGGCTGGTCGGACGCGAACTGTTCGACGATGATACGCCGATCCCGCCGACATTCGACATGACGTGGCGCACATATGTCCGTCCGTTCGGCATCGAGGCCGCGATCACGCGGGCCGCAGGTCCCAACGCGCAGGGGTTCCACATCGATCCGGTCATCACTGACCTGGCTTCGGAGCTGGACAAGCTGCGCGGCGGATCATTCGGGGTTGACCGGGAGGGAACCGCAGCCCAACGAGAGCTGCTGGAGGATGTCCTGGGGGATATTCTGCCGGTGCGCATGGTCATGGGCAGCCTGTCCGGAGGAATCACCAACCCGCTCGTCCACCTGATGGGAATGGAAGCCTATTACATGGCGATGTTCGACTGTCCTGACGCCATACACGAGGCGATGGAGATGGCGACCCGGATCTACGAACAGTACTACGACTTCCTAGAAAAGGAGCAGTTGCTGCTCCAGACAAACGGGCTCAGCCCTCTGGCACAGGAATCATTCGCCTTCACCGACGAACTCCCTGACGACAAGGTGACGAAGACGACCGAGTGCTGGGGATTCCTCGAGTCTCAGGAGACGACTGCTGTCTCGGCGGAAACATTCGGCGAGTTCGTCTTCCCGTACCAGCAGCGCCTGGTCGATCGTTTCGGCCTGCTCTCCTACGGCTGCTGCGAGCGCGTCGACGCCATATGGCCAAATTACCTTTCAAAGTGGTCCAAACTCCGCAAGCTGTCCGTCTCCCCTTTCAACAATGAACCCCGCATCGGCGAGTTCCTGCGCGGCAGCCGGATCGTCTACTACTGCAAGCCGCGCGCGGAATTCGTGACCCATGACGGTCCGCTCAACGACGGGGCGATCACTGCGTATTTCAAGGGCGTCTGCGAGGCTGCGAGCGGCTGTATTTTCGAAATTGCGCAGCGGGAGGTCGGGACGATCTTCGGAGACTTCGAGCGGGGCCGCCGCTATGTGCGCCTTGCCAGGGAGGCCGTCGACTCATACTGGCGCCCATGACGGGCGTACATCAATATTATGAATAAACACATCACAGTTACCCTGCCTCCTGACATGCTCTGGCTTGGCCTGATCGAGCAGACGGTATCAAGCTTTGCCAAGTCAACTGGAGTTTCCGAAATACTGTGCCCCATGCTGACGGGTGCGGTTCTTGAGGCATGTGAGATGCTTATCAGCGCCAGCGACAAGGCCGGATCACAAAACACCTTCAACCTCGGTCTCGAGTTCCGGGACATGGCATTGATCGTGGAGATTGAATACGACGGCTCCGTCCGGTTGAATCCTCATGAGGTTGAAGACTACGAAGTTCCTGACTCGGCAGATGATCTTCACAATCTGAATCCGGATTCGCTCTGGCTGCATTTGATCAAAAGGCGCATGGACCGGGTATTTTTCCGGGTCAATGGTTCGCGCCGCTGCCTGCGCATGATCAAGTATGTCCGGGAGGCGGGCAGCGAGCGTCTGGACTGGATCATGGTCATGCGTCCCAAGCTCAAGAAGGAGATACTCCTCCATTTAAGCGATCAGAAGGCCGTTCATCCCTCAGGCGTGCTGCAGGGTCCGGACGGCGCCGTGCTCAAGCTGGGGCCCAGCGAGACCTTTGTGATCCGCCGCCTGGATGGCACGACCTCTCTCTATGACATATACATGTCCCACGTAGAGGAGCTGGGCCTTATCTCTCCTGGCGATCTGGCTGGGCTGTATGAGAGACTGGAGGCCTGCAATATGCTGGCTGATGCGGACAATGACCGGCGGCAGCCCGGCTGGCGGCGCATGCTGCACCGGCTCGTCAATCCTGACATCTCAATTCCCCGGGCCGACGCCTTGGTCACCAGAGCCTATTCCATGTCACGATTCTTCTTTACACCCATCGGACTAGTAGTCCTGCTGGCCCTGGGCCTGTCGGGCGCAATTCCTGCATGGCAGCACTTTGAACAATTCAAGGAGACGTTCGTATCCATGGAGGCTGCATTAACCGGCAATCTTCTCATCCCCCTGCTGCTCTATGTGCTGGTATTGTTCCACGTCATGCTCCATGAACTTGGACACGGCGTGGTCTGCAAGCATTATGGCGGACAAGTCCCAAGGCTGGGCGTCATGTTCTATCTGGCGACCTTCATTTTCTACTGCGACACGACTGCATCGCTGAATTTCCCGCGCCGGCAGAGGCTCATGGTTTCGATGGGCGGACCCATCGTCAGTTTTGCAATCCTCGGAGCGGGCTTATGGGTGGCCGGAGCCTTGGCGGGAACCAGCTCGCCGTGGGAGACGGTGTTTGTGGTCTTCAGCATTATCAATTTCTTTGCCCTGGTCATGGGCTTCAACCCGTTCATCAAGATGGATGGATATTATCTATTGAGCGACCTTGCAGGCATCCCCAACCTGAGGGACAGGTCTTTCCGTTTCCTGCAGCGCAGGCTTCTCGGCAGGCTCGGTTTTGGCGAGGACAAAGATCTGCTCGCCATGCGCTGGGAACGCCGGATTTTCTGGTACTATGGCATCTTCGGTCTCATCATAACGGTGGTCTTCCAGGTGCTGCCGGTGCTGACGCTCGTGTATCTGCTGCAGGCTGAGTCGGCCTCAGGCGGCAGGCTCCTATGGACTGTGACAATATGCACCCTTATTCTGTTAAGGGTCGCCTCTGTGTCCTTGTTGAAGCTGAATGCGATGAGGGAGCACGAATACAAGCTGAGCTGACACAATGAACTGCAGGATGGCCGGACCAGGAGCCAGCTTGACAGGATATGCGGCAAATGCTAGTTTGACGTGCGACATGCGACCATAAGGCGTTCATGGCGGGAAAGCGGCAGGCCTTGAAAAACCATGTCCTGAAAATGTGACCGGATCATTGTTCTTATATCAAAATAAGGAATGAAAACCATGGCAGAGCAGAAAGATCAGAGGAAACAGTGGTCCAAGATTGTCGCCAGGGCCTGGGCGGATGAGAACTTCAAGGCACGGCTCAAGGCTGAACCGAGGGCTGTGCTTGCCGAAGCGGGGATAGAGCTGGACGACGACATGAAATACACCGTGGTGGAGGAACTTGAGAAGCAGGTAGTCCTGGT
>CAZDNQ010000387.1:0-4987 GCA_964506605.1 uncultured Victivallis sp.
TTCTGTCCCGACGCATTGGAAAGCTGTATCTCGTATGTCGCCAGACGCCACTGCCCGGAAACCGCCTCAACTCCCTCGGGCAGGCCGGCCGCATCGCTGACAGAGCAGGAGACCCGGACATCCTTGTACGGGAAAATCTCGTGTGTTGGCTGGGAGGACGGTCCTGCGAGGAGGAAGTTTTCCGCCGCCTGCGAAAGCATGTGCTGGTTCATCCATTTCGACTTCGCCTTCTCCATCCTGGCGATCGCATTCGAACATAGGGACATTGCGGCAACGACGGCAAGCCCCAGCACGGCCAGGGAGACCACTACTTCAATTAGCGTGAACTGCCTTTTCATCTCGCCCCCTCGGTCTTTTCAAGAATCGCAAGCCCGGTCAGAGCGGATATCCTGATCCGGCAGGAATACCCCTTCAGCGTCAGCTTGAATGCGGTTCCGCTCCCGGTCCCGTCCGGAAAGAAGACATATGCCGGATTATCGCCTTCGAACTCTATATCCATGCTCTCAGGAATTCTTTCCATGGAGGTCTTCGAGCTGGAAACACCAGCTGCGGGGCCGTCTGAGGAGTCCGACGCCTGCGCGATCGAGAAGGCCTTCCGATCTGAATCATAGTTCACAGTCATGCTCCTGCCCTGCGCCACCGCCATCATCTGCGCCCTGGAGAAGAGGTATTGGAGCTTCTGCGCGCTGTTCTCAAGCGAGATGAACGCGGGTATCCTGCCGGCGTTTGCGGCCACGACTCCTGCGACAAGTAGAACTATCGCCAGTACTGCGATAAGTTCTATGAGCGTATATCTGCCAAGGTGTGTTTTCAATTTCCAGGCCCTGTGCTGCGGCAGGAAAAGCCGCCGTTTATAATCCAACCTTCAAATGTTTTCACCTGCAAGCTGCATGGAGCTTGATTTTTGGAACATGGAATTTACATGTTCAGGGCTGGGCTTCCCAGTTCGAGATGTCGCCGGCCTCACCCGTGCCCCCTGGCAGGTTGTCGCTGCCATAGCTTGTAAGATCATAGTCGCCATGCGTCCCGGGAATGGTATAGACGTAGTTGTTGCCCCATGGATCCTTCGGCACGGCCTTCTGCAGATATGGGCCGTTCCACTTATCATCGCCCGGATTCTTGTTGAGGTCCTCAAGCGAATTCGGAAGCTTGCCTGTGTCGAGCCTGAAATCCATTATCGCCTGTTCAAGCAGGGATATCTGCGCCTTCGCAGTACCGATCTTCGCCTTCTTGACATGGTTGAAATACACGGGCATGACAATTGCGGCTGTAAGCGCTATGATCGCCACCACAACAGCCATTTCCATAAGTGTGAAAAACCTTGTTTCGCAGTATCTGCGTCTCATATGCAAACCTCCATTTGTTCCATTTTTCCTGTCCAGTAAAAGCATTAATTGTTCCAATTCAACCCAGCCATCCAATCACCCGTCCACCTAGATGTTCTGCATCTCAAGTATCGCCAGGAATATCGAGAGGACCACCGCCATTATGACCACCGCCAGGAAAAGAATTACGACCGGCTCAAAAAGGGCGAGAAGCCTCTTTATCTTGGTCCTCAGCATCTCCTCGTAATGTTCCGCCACCTGGTTGAGCATCCCACCCATGTTCCCGGATTCCTCTCCGATCGAAAGCATCTGTATCGCATGCTTGGGGACATACCCGCTCTTGCCCAGCGCCGTCGAGAGCTTCGCTCCGCCCTTGAGCTCCGGAGGAACGGCTGAAAACGTACCGGCAATCTTCGGATTCATCAGGACGTTGACCGCGATCTGGACTGTGCTCAGCAGATGCACATGGTTCTGGATCAGCACCGCAAGAGTCCTGAGGAACCTGCTTATCTCCGAAAGCACGATGAGTTCTCCAAGCACCGGAATCCTGAGGATGTTCTCGTTCCACCAGTCCGCTATTTTCCCGCCCTTCCTGATCCTGGAGGCCAGATACGCAACGGCGGCGATCAGTATCAGCCAGAGCCACCATAGCCCGGTCATGATGCCGCTTATTGAAACCATGATCTGGGTTATCAGCGGCAGCGGCTTGCCCATGTCGATGAATATCTTCGAAAACCTGGGGATGAAAACTGTAAAAAGGAGTATCACGACGACACCCGTCACCGTTACCACGAACGCCGGATATATCGAGCTTGTCAGCAGGAAATTCCTCATCTCCTTCCTCTCGTTGAGGAAGCGCTGGAGCTCGGTTATGATCTCGTTGAGCGAACCCGTCTCCTCGCCGGCCTCTACCAGGTTGGCATATATCCTGGGGAACCTGTTCCCGTGGTCGCGTATCAGCGCGGAGAACTTCTTTCCTTCATGCAGCCCCTTCCTGATGTCTCCGACTACGCTGGCAAAGTTCTTGTTGTCCGCACCCTGCACGATTATGCCGAGAGCCCTCTCCAGCGGGATATGAGCCTTCAAGAGGGGAGCGAGCCTGTTGGTGAAATCGCAGGCGTCAAACCCCCTGCCCTGCCAGAATTTCCAGCTCTTCTCCTGGGAAAAACTCTCCACCTGGCCGTAGGACTCAAGGGGAATGAGCCCCCTCTGCCTCAGCCTGCCAAGGGAATCCGACTCCGAATCGCCCTCGATGAGGACCTCGGCTATCTTGCCGTCTCCCCCAGCAGCCTTGTATTTGAAAAGTGGCATGAGCTCTCATCCGATTTATTGTTCCGGCAAAGTGGAAAAACTCCAGCTCCGGACGGTCAGTTAGACATTTATCGTGACACGGGCGATCTCCGCCTCTGTGGTCACCCCGTTCCGGACCTTCTCCATCCCATCCTCCATTATGGTCTTCATACCCTTCTTCCTCGCCAGATTGAAGACCGTGGCGCTGTCGCAGCTCTTGGAGATCGCCGAGGCTATCTCCTCGTTTATGCTGAGCATTTCGAATATGCCGGACCTGCCCTTGAATCCCGTTCCGGCGCATGTCTTGCACTTCAAATTCTCGCTGTCGCTCCCCTTCCCATGGCATTTCAGGCACAGCTTCCTGATAAGCCTCTGCGAGAGCACCGCCTTCAGGGAGGAGGAGATCAGGAAACCTTCGACACCGATGTCAAGGAGCCTGCTTATCGCCCCGGCCGCGTCGTTCGTGTGAAGGGTGCTGAGGACAAGATGCCCGGTAAGAGAAGCATGCACAGCGATCTCCGCGGTCTCGCGGTCGCGGATTTCACCGACGAGTATCACATCCGGATCCTGTCGGACTATGTGCCTGAGGCCGTTTGCGAAATCCAGGCCGATCTTCGGGTTGACCTGCATCTGCGAAAGCCCGGAAACCTTGTATTCCACGGGATCCTCGATCGTGATTATCTTGCGGTCGACAGTGTTGAGCATCGTCATGGCGCTGTAGAGCGTCGTAGTCTTTCCGCTTCCTGTCGGACCTACCACCAGGATGATGCCGAACGGCAGTGCGACGATCCTCTCGAACTCCTTGCGCATCTCATCATTCATCCCGATGCTCTTCAAGTCGAACACCATCGCATCCTTCCTGAGGAGTCGGAGCACTACGCTCTCGCCGTTCATCGTCGGTATAGTGCTTATACGGACATCCACGTCGTATCTTCCGAACTTGAGGTTCGTCCTGCCGTCCTGCGGCAGCCTGCGCTCGGCGATGTTGAGGCCGCCGATCAGCTTTATCCTCGACACGATCGCGGGGTACTGCGAGAGGGGGGTAGCCAGTATCATGTGCAGAATCCCGTCGATCCTGAACCTTATCACCAGGCGGGACTCCTCGGGCTCGATATGGATATCGCTGGCGTCGGACTCGATCGCCCTGGAGAACATCTCGTTCACAAGCCTGACTATGGTCGCCTCGCTGGCGAGGTTCCTGAGCGCCTCCTCGCTGTCGCCCGACTGCAGGAACTGGTTTGCCCCTCCAAGCTGCTCATCCTCGGTCTTGTCGTAGACGGTATGTATCTTGCGTTCGAGTATGCTCCTTCTGGCAAGTGTGAACTTCGCCTGCCTGCCATAGAGGCTTTTTGCGAAATATGACATCTTGCCGAGACAATAAGGCTCGCACACCAGCATCTCCATCTCATAGTCGTTCCAGGAGATTGGAAGGCATACGGAACCTAGGAGGTAGTCGACAGATATGCCGGGGAACGGAAGCACCTCGCTGTCACGGATCTCGTCCTCATCCTTCACCGCAAGCCCCGATGCCCTGGCGTAGATCGAAAGCAGATCCGCCTCAGATACGGCACCCTGGTTGCAGAGCTCCCAGTCCAGCTTCCTGCGGTCGTGGTTCTTCTTCAGCTTTTCAGGATAGTCCGGATGGAGGGAGCTCAGCTCCGTCTCGATAGACGCAATGAAGCCTGTTGCCGCATCATTTCCCATTTTCGTCCCTTATATCCTGTTTTTCCATGTCGCTGATGGCCTTCAGGGCCTGCTTGTATCTCGCCGTGATCTCATCGAGATTGCTGTGCTCGTCGATGACCCTGCCAGTTATGATCACAACCATTTCAGTCCTGGTCGAGGTGCTGGTGTTATTGCCGAAAAGCTTGCTGAGCAGGTTTATTTCGGATACAAACGGGATCGACTGCGTGTTCTCCTCCGTCTTTTCCTTGATGATACCGCCGACAATCACCGTCCCGCCGTCGCGGATCGCAAGGGCGGTCTTCAGGATGCGTTCGGAAATGGTCGGGGAGTCTATGTTGGAGGATGTGGTCTTCTGCGCATCCGACACTATCTGCTCAAGCTCCATCGTTATAAGTCCGCCTTCGGTCACATGCGGAGTGATGGTGAGGATTATCCCGGTGTCGACATACTCGATCGCGCTGTTGAGCACGGTCGTGTTGTTGGTTGAGACAGAACCTGTGTCCGTTATCTGGTTTGTCACGATCGGAACCCTGTCACCCACTGATATCTTGGCCTCGGAATGGCTTGCCACCAGGATCTGCGGGCTTGAAAGCACTTTCACCCGCCCCTTACCGGCAAGAGCCTTTATATAGGCGAATTTCTCGTCCGGATTGTTCTTGTTCGTAAGCAGATATTTGAATCCGTCG
>CAZDNQ010000388.1:0-4983 GCA_964506605.1 uncultured Victivallis sp.
ACTCCCGAATCGGTTGTCATGCCCACTTCTCCACCAGCTTATCCTCAATCCTTGCTATAAAGGAATCTATTCCTTCAGCACAAGACTAGGCCATTCATCCGGCTTCTTCTTCTGGCTCGAGCTTTCCGAGCGCTTGTGCCATTCCTTCCACTCATCGGTGTCAGTGCGGTCCCTGTCCCAGACTACGAGAACAAACGGCACTTTCTTTCCCGCCGGTTCATTCAAGGACAGCAGCGAAAGGGGGATGGAGGCCTCAGCCGTCCATGAGCTTTCATCCTTCGCCACCGCCCACTGTACACCGGATTTGTCCGTAGTCCCAGTTGTCGCGACAATCTGAGACGCATTCTTTGTATTCACATCTCTTTCTGTCAGGCTGAAGGCCGGTTTTCCCTCCTTGGAGGAAGGAGCTATCACAATCTTATAGAAGGATCCGAGATTGATGTTTTTAGTGGCAAGCCTGAGTTCCACGGAATCTGCCGAACTCATTTTGTCCATAGGCTGGTCGTTGACGATCTTGCTGTCCTTGACCTTTACCGCAAGATACAGGTTCTTGTCATCCCAGGAGATCTGAGCGCTTTCCACCTTCAGATCATCGACATTGCTGGTATCGCTCATGCTGATGGATCCCATGCCCTTCCAGTCATCGAGCTTGCCGTCGATCACCGGAGCCGTTTTCATTTTTGGAGCCGTCACCTCCTGCGCACAGAGCTGTCCTGACACCACACACACACCGGCTGCGAAGATCGCAGCAATCAAAGTACTCTTCTGCATAACCTATTCCTTCCTGTTAAATTAACAATCTTAAATATTTTGACAGGATTACGGGATTTTCAGGATGTTGAATATTAAAATCAATCATGTTGATCCTGTAATCCTGTCAATTCTTTATCTTCTTCTTTGAATTCATAGCCGCAACATTTCCTGCAGCATATCCCGTGTAGAAACATGTCGGTATCATCCTTGTGGCGGCCTGAGCCTCCCTGTCGGCGGAAATGCACCTGCCGGCGACAAGGATCCCTTTCAGCCCTTTTGGAGCAAGGCATCTCAACGGGATATCAAACCAGTCACCTTCCGCCGGACGCGTATCCCTCTTGTGTTCAGCGCTGTAGGTCGTGAAATCCTGGCCGGGAGGCGAATCATGCAGGTCGATCCAGAAATTGGCGCGGGCAGCGGCATCATTGAACTTGCGCCCTTTTAAGACATCATCCTTTGTCAGGACATAGTCACCTATGATCCTCCTCGACTCGCGGGTTCCGAGCGTCGCCGGCAGATGTGCGATCTTCGCATTCTCATGGCCCGGCATATTCCTCCTGCAGAACCTTGTCACTTCCAATGCAGCCCTATGGCACTGGGCGAGCGTCCTGCTGAGAGCCGTTGCATCGCTCGGATCAACCTTCTCAATCTCCCAGTAGGCAAGCGAGAGCTGGGACTTCCTCGCGTTATAGGGGAAACATTCCGCCGAGGGGGCGAAAAGATTGTCCGGAGGCGCGATTTCACCTTTCCTTATCGCATTCATGAACATCCTGCGAATCTGTCCCGGGGCCGGCCTGTTTCTTTCAAAAGCTTCCCTGTCGATCCCGCCGACGGAATAGCGGAAATTGACATGCTGGATGCGCCCATCCTCCGGATCTCCCTTCAGAAATTTCGCTCCTGCGCTTGCGGCAATGTCCCCGTCGGCCGTGCAGTCAATCACGAATTTGGATTTAACGACAAATTGTCCCGACTTGTTTGCGGCATGGACTCCGCCTACCTTGTCCTTTCCTGACATATGCGCGCCAGCAGCTACGGTATGAAGCAGGACTTCTGCACCTGAATCCAGAAGCATCTTCATTGCCGCCGCTTTCAATGTCTCGGCATGGAAGCGGAATCGTCCGGGCTTGTGATGGGTTTCCGGATCATAAAAATATCGACCCGCATCCATTTCCTTCAGGAGCTCCACCAATTCATCATATACTGGACCGCCCATCGTATCGCAGAAGGCGACGAGGTCGGCGCTTGCCGGCATTCCTCCGACATGACCGAGCTGTTCGACAAGTATTGTTCGGGCTCCTCCTCGCGCAGAGGCAACTGCGGCACCTATGCCGGCAGGCCCTCCGCCACAGACAATCACATCGTACCTGTTTGTACTATCTGATCCCATTATCTATTATTTCTCCAGCTTCAGAAGATTCCATTCCATCGGCTTGTCCGAACCTTTGACTGCGACAAAATCTGTCTTGCCACCAGCGCCGTCGCTGTCATATATCCTGGCATAAAACGATATTTCCGAGCCGACCGCCGGATTAAGCCCCTTGAACAGGCCGACCGGTATTGCTGCTTCGGCCATCCAGCCGCCTTCGACCGGAACTGCAGACCATCTTATTCCCGACTTGTCACCTTCCACGGGATTGACGATCGGCTCATCCCAGTTGATGTTCGACATCCTGAAAGCAGGTTTTGACGATGCAGAGACAGGTGCAATCATTATCTCATAGTCATAGAGATGCCCGTAATCCCCGATACTCGGCTGGCGCGCCGGGCGCGAACCGATCTTCAGCAAGAAGGAATCTCCGTCGGTGATGTTCTTCCCTTTTACCGCGGGATCAAAGGAGTTCACGATCTTGTCGTCCTTCACCTTGGCCGCTACATAGATGTTCTTCTCATCCCAGCCCATGAAGAGTTCGCCTGAGGCGTCATTCGCAGGTATCTTGTCGCTGGAGATATCCACAATCTTCAGTTCAGACCACGGATCTAATCTTCCTGCAAACTGCGGGATTCCTTTAACCTTATGCATTGATAGCGAGGCAGTCCTGGTATTCCACGGATCAAGAAGTTCCTTGTCGGGTCCGTTGGCCTTTTTCGCGAGGGAGGGAGAGACTCCGACGATATAAGTCATGTCGCCGTTCGCCTTGACTGTGATCTTCCCGCCATTTGATTTCACAATTTTTTCCGCACCCATCAGATCTACGACAGTAACTTCATCAGCGCCCACATCGATCTGCAGGTCCTTTCCTGAACCGAGGGCTTCGTCAAGCGTCCAGACAGCCAAAGTATATTTCCCGCCTTTCTCAAAAAGCATGACGCCCACCCCCTGCCCCATCCAGATGTCACCGATGAACTTGCTCGAATCAATCATCCTCGCCGACACCGCGTGCGCGACCAGAACGGGTTTTGGCTGGCGGTTGAGCCGGAACAGCCCGAACCAGTGCTCACGTTCCTTGGGATCCTGCTCCCTGTCGGCAATCCAGTGCGGGATCAGCGCCTTGCAGTCCTCGGCGTAGAGCATCAGCGATTCCCTGACCGTCAGCTGCGCCTGCTGTCGTTCCGTCTTGCCGTATTTCTCATTCTGTGGCGCAGTGGACCATCCGTATTCGGTCACATATATTGGCAGGTCTTTTCCAAGGCGTTCCTTGATGAAATCATGGTAGTTACGAATCCAACCGCGCACGCGGTGCTCGGGCATCGGTGTGAAGCTGTACGGATGCGAAGCCAGCATGGTCATGCCTTCATATCCACCTGCCTTAATGACCTTGAGCTCCCACTCGAAAGGCCCCATCGCGCTGTTCGGGCCGACAATCGCGTTTGGTCTGACTTCCTTCAGCGCTTGGACGACCATCTTGCATATCTCCGCGAAATCCTCAGATTTCATCTTGTCCCAGGGCTCATTACAGATCTCGAAAACATTCTGGCTCTCGGGAATCTTTGCGATCTCCTCCTTCAGCCATTTGATGTAAGGTTCCTTAAGTGGAACCGTGTTCCTTGACCAAGGCTTCTTCGCCTTCACCCAGTCCTCGAGAGGACCGTATTTCTGCGTATCAAAACATGATTCAGGAAAACCCTCGACTTTCAGGACGACGTTCATAGGATATTTATTGATCATCTCGACAGTTCCCATCTTGCCGGGCTCTTCGCTTGGTTCCTGGTTGAAGATATGCCTGTTCCACTGGAGACCTAGCTTGCACTGGGCATCCACGAATTCTGCAACGTCATAAACGAGCCCCTTGCGCCACCAGACACCTGGCTTCCCGATCTGGAACAGCTTGATCCCGAAACGCGAACCTTCCTTCATCGCCTGCTCCGCGGTCCTGTTAATGAAGTGCACAGTTCCAAAGCTCATCATTTCCGTATTGACATCCGATGATTTCCCATTTGCATCCTTGAATTGGACAGAAACTTTCAATTCGTAATATCCGGGAGACATCTTTCCCATGTCCAACGGTAGTGCGGACGGTTTGCCTTCCTCGACCTTTACGGGAAACTTGAATTCCTTCTTTTCCCCGAAATAGCTTGCGACATTCGCAACCGCCTCATAGTCTCCTGCGGGAAATCCTGAGAACTTCGCATTCAGGACAACCGCCTCGTCGACCGAAAAGAGATTGCACGGCTTATGTCCCTCAAGGGTGATTTCCGGCTTCGCGAAGGAAGAAGAGGCAAGGAGAAGTCCGAACATGATAACCATGTAAAATTTTAACATCCTGCTTTTCCTTTTGAGTATGTCGGGTACCCGACGTTTGCATTTATCTAAAAACTGCTGACGGGTAGAAACCCGTCCTGCTTATTCACTCCTATGGTTCATTTTGCATTCTCAAGCATTATTTATCCTCATATGGCTTTTCGGGCAGATAGGCGGAGACGTTCCTGACAGTCATATCAATCGGCAGGACTGTCTGCTCCTTGACATGCCTGGTATCGCTGGACACAAGCATGAAGAGCGGTGTCCTGAATTCAGGCACCGTCGGAAACCTGGCCAGCTCCTTGCGATCGAAATACATGATGACCCACTCCGGCGTGATCTCGCAGCCGTATGAGTGGAAGCCTTTGACCACGCCGTTGACCTTCAGCTTCTTGAAGAGATCCGGGGCCACCTTCTGCTTAAAGCCCGAACAAAGAACATGCTTGGTGATTGTGGCGTCTGGCGCAAGTTTGGCTGCCGGCCAGAGATGGACAGAGGGATGGTAGCCGTCGTCGCCGTAGAATTCGTTGGCGCCGGTGTTGGGGTCGCGG
>CAZDNQ010000389.1:0-4975 GCA_964506605.1 uncultured Victivallis sp.
TAGTACTGGGGGAATATGTCGGACGGCGTATATTTGAACGGATTCGCCGTACATCCTGCGAACGAGGAATCTACCGTCTTGTCTGACTTCAGGAGATTAAGGATGCAGACGCTGTCGACGTAGTTCAGCTTGTGCCTTTTCCTGTAGCCTTCCGGGAAATATGCGTCGCCGGTGACTGCGACAAGGTTCTGGAAGCCGGAGGACCTGCAGCGGGCGATGGTGTCGGTGATATCATTAGGAGTCGCGTTCCGTCCGCTGAGATAAACCACATGGCGGTCCCTGCCTTCCTTCGAAAGCTCGTTTGCGAAATCCGCAACGTTCCAGGTGTTCCATGAACCGGTCTTGTCGGTTATGGCCAGCCCGGTGCCGATGAGGTCATGCTTCCCAAGGGACGATTCGACGGACTTGAGGCGCTGGGCGGCGATCGCGAAGTCCTCCTTCTTGTCGGGGGTGGCGGCCTCGACGAGGACGTAGAAGGCCCCCTTGTTGAGCTTCTCCCTGAAGACATTGGTCTTCTTGTTCTTCTGGAAGTCTATCTCCATCTGTACTGGTGATTTCGAGTCAGACATATTACATTTTCGATTTTAGATTTGTGATTTTCGATTTTAAAGATGTCAAAATTATCGACACAGGCTCACAGTTTTTCCGAGTTTTATCGAATTCACATCATCCTGCAAATCCTGTCATCCTGTCAAGCTTGCATGATCTTCTCTTCGGAATCTCGTGCTAAATAATAGCAGTCAACACTGCACTTTCAACCTCCCCATCTCAGTTGTGCATGTCAACAGTCAGTTCCGCCATTTCTGTTCATTCGAACTCCTCCCCTGGATTTGAAATACCTTCCCGGCGGGGCGCCGAGCGACTTGCGGAACATCTCGATGAACGCGCTTAGGCTTCCATACCCAAGGTCAAACGCCACCCGGGAGATAGACGCACCGTTTCCAAGACGGTCGATCGCCTCCAGGAGCCGGAGCTGCTTCCTCCAGGCGCCGAAATTCATACCAGACTCCTGCGCAAACAGCCGTTCCAGCGTCCTGGGGCTGGTACATGCCACCTTGGCCCAGGCACTGACGCCACGTCCGTCGCCGGGATTTCTCATAAGAGCCTCCATCACACGTTTCACCCTCTCATCGCGCGCCATCGGAAGATGCAGCGGTGCAGGTTCTGCGTCCGCCAGCTCGTCAAGCAGCACCTGCGCCAGCCTCCATCCGGAACTTTTCGGAGAATAGGCATCTCCAATTTCTGCGGCCTTCAGTATAAGTTCGCGGAGCAGTGATGTTATTTTCAGGACGGAGCATTTCTCTGGAAGCCTGCCGACCGCGGAAGGGTCGATGAAAATGTTGCGGAGACAGACCTCTCCCGGAAAATTCACCTCGTGTTCCACGTCCGGAGGCACCCACAGCGCCTGGGAAGGAGGTACAACCCACGATTCATTTCCACTCGTGACGCGCATCACGCCACGGCTGGCGAAGATCAGCTGTCCACGGGGATGACGGTGCGATGCGGCGCACGTCGCGTCCTTTACGTTCATGGACAGGCCGATGACCGGAAGCCTGGGATCCTTCCTGTATCCGATCCTGATCGGCTTCAGTTTTGTCGTTTTTACGATATTCATTGGCATAATATAGCAAGACCGCCACGCAAAAACAAGATATAATTGTGGGAAAGATAAATGATACCTACTATGAAAGGATTGATTCATGAAGAAATCAGAACAGCGTCACAAGGCGGAGATAATTGATCAGTTTTCAAGGCAGGCGATACCGTTCACAAAGCTCCCTGGGCACAAGGACGGCATGGGGATGATGCTGCAATTATCAGGTGTCAGCGGCAATGACACAGTCCTGGATGTCGCCTGCGGGCCGGGGATGGTCAGCTGTGAATTCGCACGCGTCGCCGGTCATGTCACCGGAGTCGACATCACGGAAAAGATGATATCCGCAGCTAAAAAGCTGCAGAAGGAGAAGAACCTCGGCAACATGGACTGGATGGTTTCGGACGCCATCCCGTTGAAGTTCGCGGATGGGGCCTTCTCGCTCGTAGTAAGCCGTTACAGCTTCCATCATTTCATGCAGCCGGAAAAGAATCTCGCCGAGATGGTCCGCGTATGCGCCAACGGCGGACGTGTCATGGTCGCCGACGTGGCGGTTCCAGCGGACAAGTCCGAAGCCTATGACAAGATGGAGAGGATGAGGGATCCGTCACATGTCCACGCATTGACCTGCGGGGAATTCACGGAGATGTTCAGCCGCTCGGGACTGGAAGGATGCAGGCAGGCTGCCTACGACGTTGAAATGGAACTGGAGGCCCAGATCAGGGCATCGTTCCCGAAACCCGGCGATGACGCGAAGCTCAGGAAGATGATAACGGATGACGTCGGGACCGACCGGATCGGGATCAATGCCAGGAATGAAAACGGCAGGATCATGTTCACATATCCGATATCTGTTTTCATCGGATTCAAACGGCAGAAGATGAATCCCGGAAAAGAATGCTGAATCCATTTTTAAAGGTGCACATTTTCCCGCGTTGCAGAAAAAATATTGCAAATTCCGTTTGCCATTACATATTATAGCGAATTTTTTTACGATTGAATCAGAAGAGAAGAATGAACAAATATCCAAAATACGAATATCCGAAGCCGGTACCGGTGAAGAACCGGAAGTGGCCGGACTGCCAGCTCAAGAAGGCGCCGGCATGGTGTTCCGTCGACCTGCGCGATGGGAACCAGGCGCTGCCCATTCCCATGACCCCGGAGAGGAAGCTCAAATATTTCAAGATGCTGGTCGACATCGGATTCAAGGAGATCGAGGTGGGATTCCCTTCGGCCTCGCAGGATGATTTTGATTTCACCAGGAAGCTGATCACCGAGAACCTCATACCGAAAGGCGTGAGGATATCCGTGCTCACCCAGGCCAGGAAGCACCTGATAGACAGGACCATTGAATCGCTCGCCGGCGTCAAGGAGGCGATCGTCCACTGCTACGTGGCGACCTCCGACCTGCACGGGCATGTCGTATTCGACAAGAACCGCGATGACGTGATGAAGATGTCCGTCGAGGGGACGAAGATGATCTCCAAGGGGATTGAGAAGGCCGGGCTGAAGAATATCGCCTACGAGTTCTCACCGGAGGAATTCACCGATACCGACATCGATTTCGCCGTGAGCATCTGCGAGGCCGTCAAGGAGGCGTGGGGCAAGTCTGCAAAACAGGATTTCATCCTCAATCTTCCGGCCACGGTCGAGCGCAGGCCTCCGTACCAGTATGCGGACATGATAGAATATTTCATAGGCAGATACAAGTACATGGACGAGACCACGATAAGCGTGCATGCCCACAATGACCAGGGCTGCGCCGTGGCATCGACCGACATGGCGCTTCTCGCAGGCGCCGAACGCGTCGAGGGGACGCTCTTCGGACATGGCGAACGAACCGGCAACGTGGATATAATTACGCTCGCGCTGAACATCCATTCCCGCGGAATCAAGACGAACCTCAACTTCTCCGACATGACCGCGATAGTGAAGGTCGTCGAGGCCGCTTCCGGAATACAGGTGCACCAGCGCCACCCATACGCTGGCGAACTTGTGTTCACAGCATTCTCCGGCTCGCACCAGGACGCCATCAGGAAGGGTCTCAATTCGAGGAAGAAGGCGGAGGAGTTCTTCCATCTCGGATGGAAGGTCCCGTATCTGCACATCGACCCGGCCGACATCGGCAGGAAATATGAACGCCTCATCAGGATCAACAGCCAGTCGGGCAAAGGCGGTGCCGTGTTCATACTCGAACAGGACTTCGGGTTCCGTCCGCCCAAGGAGATGCATCCCGCCATCGGCGACGCAGTACAGTCTTTTGCCGACAAGAAGAAGAAGGAGATCACCTCCGACGAGCTCTTTGACGTGTTCAAGAAGAATTTCATCGACATCAAAGGTCCGTACGGCCTTGATGACTTCCATATCATATCTGAACAGAACAGCGGCGAGAACGTCCGCGCCAGCCTCTCCGTGACCATCAACGGAGGAAAGCGCGTGATAGAAGGCGAAGGCAATGGTCCGGTATCCGCGACCGTGCACGCCCTCAAGAAGCAGCCTGATGTGATTGGATTCATCATAAACGACTTCTCCGAACAGTCTATGGGGCAGACCGCTGATGCCACCGCAGTGGCCTATGTCTCAGTGAAACGGAATTCGGACGGGAAAATTTTCTACGGAGCAGGAATCCATTCGAACATCGAGCAGGCCGCCATACGCGCCGTTTTCGCAGCGCTGAACAGGGCCTCTTTCAACTGAGGACATAATGAAGAAATTTCTGATTACGTTTTTGATCGTGGCAGTTGTCATCGGCGCACATGTCATACTCCTGAGGCATTTCATCTTCCCGGATAAAAAGAAGGCTGCGGTCGAAGAGACCAAGACGGATGAGCAGATCGACAAAAGCAAGCTGCCCGCACCTCTTCCCCCTCCCCCTGAACCGAAGGGTCCGGTCTTCAAGCCATACAACTACAGAGGCGCCGTGATCGGCGATCTTCCGGCGGTTCCCGACTCAAAGACCGCCACCTCCGGAATACTCGTGGATCTCGGCACACGCCAGGTCCTGTGGGCGAAGAATTCCAGGAAATCAGTGCCAATCGCATCCATGACCAAGATGCTGACCGAATTCATCGTCTTCGAAGAGCTTGAAAAACGCAAGGACGTGACCCTTGAAACCCAGATCCAGGTCACTGCGGCCGCCGCAAAGATCGGAGGCAGCCAGATCTACCTGGACCCCAAGGAGAGCTTCCCTCTTGAGGACCTCCTCAAGGCGGTCATGATCTCAAGCGCCAATGACGCCGCCTACCTTGTGGCGGAATATTTCGGCAACGGCGACTTGTTTGTTGAGAAATATTTACCTCGTGCCCGGCATATCGAGGTGCAACTGGTGGCCGACAACTTCGGAAATGTGCTTCACTTTTTTGAGCGGGAATGCTCGGTGCA
>CAZDNQ010000390.1:0-4970 GCA_964506605.1 uncultured Victivallis sp.
GGAACAGGATCGGGATTCCCTTATGTTCAATAAAATACTTATCGCCAACCGAGGAGAGATAGCTCTCAGGATCATCCGGGCCTGCAAGGAGATGGGCATCAGGACGGTGGCCGTCTATTCCAAGGCGGACGAGGACAGCCTTCATGTACACTTCGCAGACGAATCGGTCTGCATAGGACCTGCCGCGCCAAAGTCCAGCTATCTCCTCATCAGGCACATAATCAGCGCCGCCGAGATATGCGATGTCGATGCAATCCATCCCGGCTATGGATTCCTCGCAGAAAATGCGCATTTCGCGGAAATATGCAGGAGCTGCAACATCAAATTCATAGGTCCTTCCCCCGAGCAGATCAAGGCGATGGGGGACAAGGTCATGGCGAGGGAGACGATGAAGAAGGCCGGCGTGCCGGTCACGCCCGGAAGCGACGGTGAGATCACTGATCCGGCCCAGGCGAAGAAAATCGCCCAGAAGCTGGGATTCCCCGTGATCATCAAGGCGTCGGCAGGCGGCGGTGGACGCGGAATGAGGATCGCCCATAACGATGCGAGCCTGATCCAGGGTTTCCATGCGGCAAAGACGGAGGCCGAGAGGGCTTTCGGCAATGCAGGGGTATACATAGAGAGATACGTTGAAAACCCCCATCATATCGAGTTCCAGGTGCTGGCCGATGAACACGGGAACATAATCCATCTCGGGGAGAGGGACTGCAGCATCCAGAGGAGGCACCAGAAGCTGATTGAGGAATCTCCGTCTCCGTTTGTCACGCCCGACCTCAGGAAGAAGATGGGCTATGCCGCCATCAAGGCCGCGAGCGCCGTGAAATACTGGAACGCTGGTACTATCGAATTCCTCGTGGACTCGAACAGGAACTTCTATTTCATGGAGATGAACACCAGGATACAGGTCGAGCATCCCGTCACTGAGGCGGTTACAGGCATCGACCTGGTGAAGGAGCAGATACGCGCCGCCGCCGGTGAAAAACTCAGGATAAGGCAGAAGGACGTGCAGTTCAGGGGCCATGCCATAGAATGCCGTATCAATGCCGAGAATCCATACAACAATTTCGCGCCGTGCCCCGGCAAAGTCTCCCTCTACTCCCCGTCTGGTGGAATAGGAGTAAGGGTGGACTCCCACGTCTATACGGGCTACACGATAGCTCCGTTCTACGACAGCATGATCGCGAAGCTGATCATACACGCCGACAACCGCGAGCAGGCCCTCGCCAGATGCAGGAGGGCTCTTGACGAGTTCATAATCGAAGGCGTGCATACATCCTTACCTTTCACGCAGTTCGTCGTAGGTTCAAAGGACTTTGTAGCAGGAAACTACGATACAGGCTATATTGAGAGGGTAATGAAGACGGGATATTTTGCGGAACTCGCGGGAAAACCCGTCGTCAAGGGAGGAACTGGCAGATGAAAGACGTGAAGAAGGCCCATACCAGCAGGATTCCCGGCGCACTGAAGACGGACGGCAGCGAGATGGGGCTCATCAAGATCCATGAGAACGTCATTGCTTCGATCGTCAGGAAGGCCGCCTGCAGCGTAAACGGCGTGATCAGGCTCGCAGGAAGCCCTCTTGTGGACAATATAGCCGAGATCATCGGGAACCGCAGGATCGGCGACAGGGCGATATCCATAAACATAGACGGCGACGTCGTCGCAGTCGAGGTCAAGCTCAATATCGCATATGGAGCCCATCTGCCCACGGTCGCCGCCAATGTGCAGTCGGCGATTATGAGGGAGGTCGAGAAGATGACAGGCATGACCGTTTCCAGCGTGAACGTGATCGTGCAGGAACTGGACACTGAAGAAAGAGAGGACGAAATATAATGAAAGATTTTCTAGACTTCCTTCTCAACGACTACGGCAGCAAGGATCTTCTGAACTTCAAGATGGGGTTCCTCACCGCCTTCGTGGTGATCTTCGGACTCATGATAATATTCCTGTTCCTCCGCTATTTCTACCGCTATCCGAGACGTTCGCGGGGCGTAGGCATCAAAGGGCCGAAGGGCGAGATCTACATAACCTCCGGAGCCATTTCAGATCTTGTAAAGTCGATCGGCGACGAATATGAGCTCATCGAGATCACCAAAGTGACACTTCTCGAGGACAAGGACTCCTCATATCTGGAGCTTCAGGTAAGCGTCGAGAACGACAAGGAATCATCGTTCATAACCCTCTCCGACGACATCCAGAACAACATAGTCAACACGCTCAAGGACAGGTTCGGAATCGATTCCATCAAGGAAGTGAAGTTGAACCTCCGCAGGATTGAGACAAGGAAGAGCAGTTTCTGAAGAGACCAGGAATAATCCTCGCATCCGAATCGCCCCGCAGGCGCGACATCCTTTCAAGACTTGGTTTCGAATTCACCGTCGCCAGTCCGGAAGCGGAGGAGATAGCCGACTTCCATTCCCCGCCTCTTGTCCCCGTGATCAACGCCCGCTGCAAGGCGGCAGGAGTGGCCCGCAGATTCCCCTCGTCCCTGGTGATCGGCGCAGATACGGTCATAGAGATCGATGGCATGATACTTGGGAAACCGCAGTCCCTCCAGGATGCCAGGCAGATGCTGGGACGCCTTTCAGGAAGGAAGCACCAGGTTGTGACCGCTGTATGCATGATCAGGATGGAATGCCGGGCGGAATGCGTATTCTGCGACTGCACTGAAGTCGTCTTCAGGGAAATTTCCGGATCAGTGATCGAAGAATATGTCTCGAAGGTGGACACTATGGACAAGGCCGGCGCCTATGCGATACAGGAGCATGGCAGCCTTATCATAGAGGAGATAAAAGGTTCAATGGACAACGTCATAGGGTTCCCGGCGGAGAAATTCATGAAGGCGGTCAGTCTCTTGCTTTAGGCAGCACGATTGAGAACCTTGTTCCGGAGGTGAAGTTCTCATCGTAGGAGATCGTACCCTTGTGCTTCAGGATTATCTGCTTCACTATGGGAAGCCCCAGCCCAATGGCTGAACCTTTCCCGGAAGTGACAAACGGACTGAAAAGAGTCTTCTTCACGGTCGCGGGGACGCCGGGGCCGTTGTCTTCGAAGGTAACCGTGATCCTGCTGTCGGAATCCTTCACATCGATTGAAATGTCGACCTTGCCTTTGCCGTTATGGGCTGCGGACTCGACCGAATTCAGTGCGAGGTTCGCAAATGCAGTCTGCAGGAGTTCAGGAGACGCCTTTATCTTCAGTTCAGCCGGGCCGTTGATCTTCTTCGTCGCATCCTTCGCGGTCTTAGTGACGCTGTCGCACCCGGAATTTATGATCTGGATGAGATCGCAGTCCTGCATGGCGATGCTCTCGTCGTAGTTGTACAGTGAAAGGTTCTGGAGCATCCTCAGCATGGCGTCGCCGGATTCGAGCAGCTTGCCGACGGTCTCGGCCGTCCTGCTGTCGGAAGAGTCCTTTATCATTGCGGCATATCCGATGATCTGGTTGAGCATGTTCTTCGACTGGTGGGAGACCTTGTTCATCGCGATGCCCAGGACTGAAAGCCTTTCCTTCTCGATATAGTCGTTCATGAACACGGTATTGCTCAGGACTTCGGTGGAGGTCATGACAAGGAGGCTCAGGAGCTTGTACCATTCGGGATCGCTCTTGGTCTTCACATCATACAGGACTGCAAGGGCGAAAAAACCATCCTTCCTCAGAGGGAGGACATATTTTCCGTCGAAATGCTGGGTAGTCCTGCTCTCATGCAGGTAGGAGGTGTTCTTCCTGACGAACTCCTCGGCCTCGCTCATCGGGACATCGGCTACGGATTCGACCTTCCATCCGCCTTCGCACTCGTCATAGGTCGCGATGATACCCTTCTTCGCCTCTGTAAAGTCTATGAGGGATTTCAGGGTCTGCGGATAGATGTTTCCGGAATCGTTTATGGAAGGGCTCTTGATCTTGCACATGCCCCTGAGCAGGACTTCAAGCCAGATCCTCCTCTGCTTCTCTGAAAGCTCGAGGGACCATTTAGTAGTCAGGGAAAGTGCGAGCTGGTATATCTCCTCCGCCTGGAACGGCTTCTTTATATACAGGAGCTTCTCGGGGGTTCCCACGGTATCTGCAATCTGCTTCTGGTCGTGGTCCGCATATGCGGTCATGATCACTATTTCAATATTCTTGTCGACGTCGCGCACCGCCTTGGCGGTCTTCAGCCCGTCCCATCCCGGAGGCATCCTCATGTCGAGGAACATGACTGCGTAGGGCTCCTCCTTCTGCATGGCCTTCTTGACCATCTCAAGGGCTATCTCGCCCTGCTCCGCGGTATCCACGACATATGACTGGTCCTCGCCGGAGGCGTCCTCGGCGAGATCGGGGCTCTCGCCCAGGAGCTTGGATCTCATCTGCTGGACAAGGGAGAGTGTTTCATTTTTCTTGCCTGAACGAAGAAGAAGTTTCGCAAGCTGTTCGCGAAGATCCTGCTGGTCGTCGACTATAATTATTCGTCTGTTGCGTTCCATAGTTCCGTGCAATTCTCTTTATGGATATTAAGAATGAAAAACTATCATAATCCCGGGGAACTATCAAGCGGATTTCAAATATTTCGTCAATCAAATTTCAGAATTCCAGGACGTCCTGTAAAAATATTCTGCAACGCCCTCTTGTCTCGCAAGTTAAAAATATTTATAAAAAAAACACTATATGTAGTGGTTTTCGATTTGCCAACCACAACAAAAAGTATTAGAATAGACTTGTGTTCGTGGTGTCAAGGAAGGCAAGCCGCCGCCTTCCCAATAAGATTAAGTTTATATCAAGAAATTGATGGAGGGGGTTTTTCATGTCTGTAAAGCCGATATATGACAGAATCCGCAAGAGGGATGGAAGAATTGTCGAGTTCGACGCCGAAAGAATTGCTCTCGCCGTCAACAAGGCCCTCAAGGCCGTTGGAACCGGGAATGACAAGCTCGCAAAGACGATCTGCTCCGACGTCATCACCGCGCTGAACGGCATCAAGGTCAAAGACAATG
>CAZDNQ010000391.1:0-4945 GCA_964506605.1 uncultured Victivallis sp.
GGGCAGGAACATCAGGCCTGTCGCCGTGATAAACTACTACAGGGACTTCAACGATGATTTCGCACATGCCGCATATGCGTTCCTGCAGTCAAACGGCATTAGGATCCATTTCTACTACCCCATAAGCAGCGACGCCTCGCTGGATGAGATACTGTCGCCCGAGAACTACAGCGGTATCATCTACATATCATGCAATCCGGTTCCGAAGGACCATGTCGAGGCCGCGAAGAAGCACCAGCTCCCGATAGTATGCGCCGGGCTCAACTCGCAGCAGCCATACGATACGGTGTCAACAGACAATGTCGCGGCGATGAACATGCTGATCAACCATCTGATTTTCACCGGACACAAAAACATATATTTCCTGGGCACGAAGATCATGGATCCCGCTTTCTCGATAAGGCACAGGACCTATTTCAACTCGATAAAGCGGCATTCACTCAAACCGCACTCGATGATACTCGACGACAACTGCCTGAACCCGGCATCCTCACAGAAGCTGATCGAGGAATACGGAAGGAAAAAGAACAGGATGGACGCGATCATCGCGGTCACCTCGCCCATCGCCATGGACCTCCTCCAGGTATTCCACGAGAACAGGATAAAAGTCCCGAAGGACATCTCGCTGGCAAGCATCGGGCAGACCATCGACCGGAAGAACCTCTCGCACTACGGCCTGAACACAATAACCACCGTCACGCATTCATGGCGCGAGATTGGCAGGAGGACGGCGGAACGAATTCTCGCAAGAATCAAGGGCGACACCTCTCCGGCAGGCATGGAGTTCGTCAAGCCGGTCTTCACTGAATCAGATTCGATACTGGACAGGACCGGGAAGTCGTGAGGCTGCAGGCAAGCTCCATTCATCGTCTGCGCTAGCGATGACTTTGTCACCGCACTCCCTGGAATGCTGTCGCATTCGTAGGAAAACCGTGCAAAGAATGAAAACGGCGGACAGTATTTAGAAGGAGGAATTCCGCGCCGAGTCCTCCGTAGCTGGATTTACCAATGAATCATCCGGCTAGAACAGCTCGCCCTGCTCCTGGACTTCCATCTTTTCAATGCAGTCCGGGGAATCATATTTTGCGGAATTGACATTCGGCGAGACCTGGTGGTAATCCAGCTGGGTCCTGTGGTCTGAGAACTCGTCCTCGGGATTCACCGGGAAGCATTTCGGATCGATCCACTTGTTCAGCTTGTCCTGCGCGAGCAGGAAAGGCATGCGGTCATGGATCTCGGCGAGGTTGCGCCTGGGATTCTTGGTCATCACCGTGAAGCAGAGCTGTCCGCCCGGAGATTCCTCCGTCCACAATCCGCCGAGAGGCAGTATCTGGTTGTCGCGGGCATGTATGAAGAAAGGGATGCTCTTGCCGTGCTCCTTCCTCCATTCGTAGTATCCGCTGCAGAGGACTATGCACCTGTTGCCGCGCATCAGCTGGCTGAACATCCTCTTCTGGAGGATTGTCTCGAGCCTGGCGTTGTAGGAGACGAAGTCGTGGTCCTTCTCCTTCGCCTGAAATCCCGAGGGCAGCCCCCATCTCATGAGGGAGAGTGAAACATTTCCGCCATGCCCGAATATGACGGGCAGGAGTTGTCCGGGCGAAACGTTGTATGATATCCTGAAGTCGGAAATGTTTATCAGCACCTTGAGTTTTTCGCCCCACCACCTGACAATCTCCTCAAGCGGTCTGGCCTGGACGCACCTGCAGCACATATCAAATCTCCTCCGGTGATATTTTAAGAGCTTCCAAATGTTTTAATCTATATCCTCGGTTTAAACTTTGAAAATGGATTTTGTCCGCTTATTTTAAATTGTTTCAACAAAAGGGAATCTATGGCGGACTTGACGACAGACCTGGGAAAGCTGGTGCTGAAGAATCCAGTGATGACCGCGTCCGGAACCTTCGGATACGGCGGCGAATACACCGAATACTTCGACATATCCAGACTTGGCGCCGTAGTGGTAAAGGGCGTATCCTCATACCCCTGGGAGGGGAACCTCACTCCGCGCGTCGCAGAGACATCAAGCGGAATGCTCAACGCGATAGGCCTGCAGAATCCCGGAGTTGAAAAGTTCCTGCACTCCCCCGAATACATGCCCTTCCTCAGGAAGAGCGGAGCGACGACCATTGTCAACATCTGGGGCAAGACGATTGAGGAATACTGCGATGTCGCCGCCAAACTTGACGCCGACAAGGACGGTATTTCCGCACTTGAGATAAACATATCATGTCCGAACATCAAGGCCGGCGGGATCGCGTTCGGCACCGACCTGAAACTCCTGGCCAAGGTCCTCTCTGAAGTCAGGAAGCAGACTTCACTTCCACTTATAACTAAGCTCAGCCCGAATGTCGCGAATATTGCGGAATTCGCAAAGGCCGCGGAGGACGCGGGCACTGACATCATCTCCCTTATCAACACACTGCCGGGGATGGCCATCGATATTGAGACACGCAGGCCAAAGATCGCAAACCTCAAAGGCGGTCTAAGCGGTCCGGCCATCAAGCCAATCGCCGTGCGCATGGTCTATGATGCATCCAAGGCTGTAAAAATCCCAGTAATAGGAATGGGCGGAATATCCGATGCGGACGACGCGGTTGAATTCTTCCTCGCAGGCGCAAGCGCCATAGCCGTCGGCACCGCGATATTCACAGACCCCCTCGCCCCGATCAAGGTGATCGACGGCATCAACGAATATCTTGACAACCACAAGTGCACGAGCATAAGGGACATCGTGGGGAAGATGGTGGTCTGAAGCCTGTAATTGGAAACTTGATACTGTAAACTCGGAATTGCGAATCCCGCGCGTGAACCCCGACCTCTATCAGGCAGGATATAATCCGATCAGTTCTTCATCTCATCTTCAGCTGTCTTTACTGATTGCATATTTTCCGTCTTAACCGGCTCCGATGACTTTCCATCTGCCTTTTTCAGCTTCAAGAAATCGCGTATTGAGACGGAAAGCCTGTGGAAAGGTCCGTATTCCGCGATCTTCTTTGCGTATTTCACAGCGATGGTCAGCGAGAGCCTGAAGAGAAATCCGGGGCTTGTGGCGATACGCGGAGGAGGTTCGACCTTGGCGCTGTCGCGTATTGCGCGGACACGGGCTGCGAACACTTTTACAACCGCCTCGTCCTCTGTGCCTGCAAAATCCCTCTCCATGGAATTTTCGGAGGAGATGAACGATCCGTCATCGGCTTTTTTCTGTCCGGTGACAAAGACGACAAATTCAGAATCGGGGTTCAGCCTTATAAGCCAGGAGAGGTTCTGGTCCATCTTCACCATGTCGAACTCCTCATAGCAGTAATGATATGCCAGGTAGAGATGCCAGAACGACAGCGTCCTGCTGCGTGCCGCAGGGTCTGACGCGGGAGCCGATTCGTTCTCGACTGCCATCATCTTTTCAAGAGCTGCAAACTCAGCTGTGGAAAGAGGGCCCCATCCATTTGCGTTCAGCACCCAGCCCCTTATCATATGGTAGAACATAAGCTTGTCGGTGATGGAGAGATAGTTCGTGTCCTGGAAAGCGGAGGGATTGCAGTGCTCTATCTCGAACAGCGCGAGATCATCCTGGCATGACACAAGATAGACAAGCGACAGGAAAAGATTCAACTCCGGAGGAGGCTTGGCCGCAATCGCGTCCAGATCGGCGGCAATCCTGTCCCTTCCATCCTTGTCATTGGAATATTTGCTCTTCGTAAGGAATTCGGCGATGGTGCGTCCGCAGAGGGCCACATGATTTACAGCATCAGAAAAAGCATCCTCCCTGCCGCTGGGGATATTTTCCGGCAACTCAGCCGCCGCGAGAACTCCGACCTTCAGGACTTTCATGAGGGCAGATATCATCATGCCCCTGCTGTTTATATAAGAGGAGAGCGTCAAAGCATCCAGCCTCTCCGCAAGCTTCCTCCTGCACAGTGCAAGCTCCTCAACATCGGTTATCGCAAGGAGATCCGCGTCAAGCCCCTTGAGCGTTTCAGCCACTGCCCTGTCCCCGGAATTTTTCGCAAGCTTCTTCAACCCTGCGGCGGCCTTCAGCGCCTGGTCCTTCATCCTCCTCGCATCATCGTATGATATCTTGTCCGAAGAGGAGGTCATCTCCATACGGCAGTCCAGAACCTCCTGCCTGAGCACCCCGGCCTTCTCCATATCATCGCCCGCCGCTTTCGAACATGAGACGAGGAAGACAGGAACAGACAATGATATCATAAGGCATGATAGAACTGACTTGAGCGCGGCGCCCATACGGAATACTCCTCATTTTAGGGAACTATACTTCAACGGCATTCACATTCAACATATGACAGTTCCCCTGTTTGCATTCCATCCTATCAATATTATTATTCCGACCGACACGCAAGGAGAGGAATTTATGGAAGGCAGGAACATCAGGAATGCGGCAATCTTCATATCCGGTGAAGGTTTCTGGGGATTCAATTCGGCGCTTGTCGCGTCTTCGACGGTACTCGCAGTCCTGCTGCGCGAACTCGGGGCCAGCGACAGGACTATCGGCTCCATCGGCTCGATAGAGGCCGGCCTCCTGGTGCTGCCACAGCTCATCGGCATGTATTTCCTGTCATCCAGGAAGAACAGAAAGCGCAATCTAATCATCTGGCATCTGACCGCGATGATTCCGTTCCTCTTTGTAAGCGCCGCGCTCTTGTTCGCCGAGAAGAACATCAATCCGGATATCCTCAAATGGCTGCTTCTCGCCTCCTTCGCATGCTTCACAGGATCCATAGGCATCATCGCAGGCGTATGGATGGACTGGCTCGCGCATCTTTTCGAGGAGAGGATCCGCGGCACCGTGATGGGCGTATCCTTCTTCTCCTCCGCCCTAATGGGGACAGTTGGGGGGCTGCTGGCAGGCTTCGTGATAAAGTCCGTGGAAGGACATGCGGCATATGCGATACTCTATCTGGCCGCAGGCGTTTTCGCAGCAATT
>CAZDNQ010000392.1:0-4918 GCA_964506605.1 uncultured Victivallis sp.
GCCGAGAAGGCGCTTGCCCAGGACATCATAATGGAAGTATATGACGAGTTTGCAGTCATTGTAGCAGAAGGCCGCAAGGACAAGGGGATCACCGTCGAGAAGATCAAGACTACCGAGATCGGCGACGGCAGGATATTCTCCGGCAAGAAGGCGAAGGAGCTCGGACTCGTCGACGAAGTCGGATTCTTCGAGGACGCCGTAGATAAGGCGAACAGCTTGGCCGGACTCGACGGCAACTACAAGGTTGTCACGTACAAGAAGGTCTTTTCCCTTGCCGATATCTTCATGGGTTCAAAAGCTCCCGACAAAGGTGTCAGGATTGAAATGCCGGGATTCAAGAGCTGGACGAATATGCTCGAACCCGGCAAGGTCTATCTGCTTCCTTCAGGCCTGTGAGCCATGGAGTTGAAACGTGAATTCTCCTGGTCATTGACCAGATACCGCAGCTTCAATTTCTGCCGCGACGCATACAACCTGAGATATGCCGTGTCCTGGGAGGGATGGGACAGGTATTCCGATGAGCGCGCCCGTCTCGCCTACGTTCTTAAAAAACTACGCAGCCTGGACTCGTGGACGAACCAGGTCTTCCGTGAGACCCTCAGGAAGGTGCTGGTCGAATCAAGTCTTCCGGGAGGTTCTGGATTCAACGAGGTGAACATGCGGAGGTCTGCCCTCGGACGTCTCAGGACCGACTGGCATGAATTCACTTTGCCGGAAGGAAGCAGGGATCCAGGGAGAACAGGGCTTTCTGAGATTTATTACGGAGCCGCGGATCCTGAACTTGTCTTTGACATGGCAGTCACCAGGACTTTCAAAAATATTTCCAGGCTGGCAGGGAGCGGACTTCTGGAGGAGATTGCCGCGATCCCCTACGCCGGACTCAGGGATGAAAAAAATCCAGTGTCATTCACTGTCGACGGACTGAAGATCTGGGTCGCGCCTGATCTTGTGTATTCCGACGGCAATGGCGTGAATGTTGTAAATTTCTTCTGTGACACAGGTCCCGGAGATGATTTGTGGGCGCCGGTGGCTGCGCTCAACGTGCTCTACGCATGTGAGAAGTTCCGGATGCCTGAGGAAAAGATCAGTTCCAGGACCGTATTCATCGGTGGCGACGGGGAGTCCTGTTTCTCCGCCTATTCCTATGGCAATACTTCCGAGCTGAAAAGGACAATCACGGTGAGCACCCGGGAAATGATGGAGTTTGAAAACAATTCCCCCGTCCCAGGAAAGACTGAACCGGAAATGAAATGCCTGGACTGCGAATTCCGCAGGTTCTGCCACGGATGAGGAAATAACCTATTTCCTGAAAAGATGGGCTTCGCCCAGCACGTTGATCTTCTTGTCTGAAAGCGCCTTGATCGCCTCGTCCGGCTTTTCGAAACGGAAAACAAGAACCGCCTTTCCATCCCTCCCGGAAGTGAATGCGTACATGTATTCGACGTTGAGCTTTGATTTTTCCAGTTCACCAAGAATTCCGGCGAGGCCGCCGGGGCAGTCGTGGACTTCGATGGCGACAACGTCCGTCGTCTTGACCACATAATCATTTGATTCAAGCAGGGTCTTCGCCTTCTGCCATTCCTTCACGATGAGCCTCATTATTCCGAAATCCTGCGTGTCGGCAAGGCAGAGCGTCACGATGTTGATGCCGGCGTCTGATAGTATCTTGCACGGTGCGGAGAGGGCGCCGGTCCTGTTCTCGATGAAAAGTGACAGCTGTTTGATCTTCATATGGCATTCCCTTTCAGTTTTGATTCCTCAGGTCTACAACCCTTTTCGCCTTACCTTCGCTCCGCTTGATCGTCTGATGGGCGACAAGCCTGACACCGATATGGATGCTGGTGACATGTTCCAGCGCCTGGGCGAGCCTGGACTGGAGCGCCTCAAGCGCGCCGACCTTGTCACTGAAGATATTTTGCGTCACTTCGACCTGGACTTCCATCTTGTCCAGACCCTTCTCCTTTGTCAGGACTATCTGGTAATGGGGCAGGGTTCCCTCAACTGCGAGGATCGCAGATTCGATCTGCGACGGGAATATATTCACACCGCGTATGATGAGCATGTCGTCGCTCCTGCGGCTTATCCTCCTGATCCGGCGGAGAGTCCTCCCGCACCCGCATTTTTCCGGGATGATCATTGTAATGTCGCGGGTCCTGTAGCGGATCATCGGCATCGCCTGCTTGCAGAGAGTGGTGAGGACAAGCTCGCCTTCTGTACCTTCAGGCAGCACCTTCCCGGTATTTGGATCAATTATCTCTGGATAGAAATAGTCCTCGAATATGTGGAGCCCGCGCTGCATCTCGCATTCGCTCCCTACGCCGGGACCTGTTATCTCCGAGAGGCCATAGATGTCATATGCCTTGATCCCGGAAGTCTTCTCGATGTGGACGCGCATCTCCTCCGTCCATGGTTCAGCGCCGAAGACTCCAGCCCTCAGCGGAAGTTTGCGGATGTCTATCTTCAGTTCATGGGCCTTTTCGATGAGGAAAGTGAAATAGCTGGGCGTACAGCAGACTGCAGTGCTTCCGAAATCCTGCATGAGCATGAGCTGGCGCTCGGTGTTCCCCCCAGATATTGGAATGACTGCAGCGCCAAGCTTCTCCGCCCCGTAATGCGCGCCGAGTCCGCCCGTGAAAAGCCCGTATCCGTATGCGTTCTGGACGATGTCCCCTGAATGCAGCCCGCATGCGGCGAACGTCCTCATCATGGAATCGGACCAGACTTCGATGTCCTCCTTCGTGTATGCGACAACGATCGGCTTGCCGGTGGTCCCGCTGGATGCGTGGAGCCTGACTATCTCGCTCATCGGGCTGGCGAAAAGGCCGAAGGGATATGTGTCGCGCAGATCGTTTTTCACAGTAAAAGGGAGATGGCTGATGTCTTCCAGGGATTTCAGATCGCCGGGTCCGACCCCTTTGTCCTTCATCCTCTTCTCATATAGCTTTGTCTTGGAATATGCCCGGCTGACGATCTTCCGGAGCCTTTCCAGCTGGAGTTCACGGAGCTTGTCAACGGGAAGGAAATCAGTGGCGCTGGCAGTATTTATTCCCGTGCTTTTACCCTTGGTGTTATTCATTTGTCCGCCTCTCTTCCAATCCTGAAGGCCTCCAGGTTCATTTCCGCGAATTTCGCAGGAAGCAGCTTCCTGATCGCCTCATGCCAGTCTTTAATCGGGATCTCCAGATATGCGCTCAACGCCCCGAGAAGGGCTATGTTGAGCGTCTTCGGATCAGGCAGTTTTGAAGGGGATATGCATTTAGAAGTTATCAGTTTCCCGTCCTTCTTCAGGTGATGGAGGTTGAGATCGACCTGATCATCCGCCAGAACTACGAGGAAATCCGCCCCGCCGGCAGGAACCGTCGGGCTGAACACTTTTTCTCCGAACCTGACATCGCTCGTTACAGAGCCGCCCCTCTGGCTCATGCCATGGATCTCGCTCTTCTTCACGTCGTTTCCGGCGGTGAATGCGGCTTCGGAAAGTATGTCCGACGCCTTGATGACGCCCTGTCCGCCGATACCGGCGAAAACTATGTTCAGTGTCTGCTTCATTTTTTAGCCTTCAGCTTCATTGAAAGTATGCACGGACGCCTTGCGATTATGACCGATGTCTTCTTCTCTGAAAGTCTTTTCGCGATGATCTTTTCGACATCATCCGGATTCTTCATCATGTCTATGACGTCTACGTTCTCAATTCCGATCGCCTTGGCAATTTCCTCTATCTTGACCAGCTGCGAAGGCCTGTGCAGGATGTCCAGGCCGCTGCCGGGATGTTCCTGGAGTCCGGTCATGGCGGTGGTGCTGTTGTCGAGGATCACGACAACGTGTCCGGTCGGCGGCCTGTTGTAGACCATGTCGACAAGGCCGGTTATCCCGCTGTGCATGAACGTGCTGTCGCCGATCACACTGACAACCTTCATCGCCTTGTCCTCCGGGAGCACATGGCGGAGGCCGAGTCCGGCGGTTATTCCAGCACCCATGCAGAGCAGCGTATCCATCGCCTCGTATGGAGGAAGAGTCCCCAGTGAATAGCATCCGATGTCGCCCGGGACAGTGCATCCCAGCTTCTTCAACGCGTCGTAGACCGTCTTGTGAGGGCATCCAGGGCAGAGCTGCGGCGCCTTGCCGGAAGGCAGTTTCTCCTCAGGGGTGTTGTCGCCGGATAGGATTTTCCTGACGCGTCTGATGTTCAATTCACCGATTCTGAAAACATCATGTCTCCCCTCTACCTTGATGCCGGCAGCCATGATAAGGTTGAACAGATAAGGATCGCCTTCTTCTATTACGATACATCTCTTATATTTGCCGGCGAAATCCCTGATTTTCTTCAGGGGCAGGGGGTATGTCATACCAAGTTTCAGGAAACCAGCATCGGGTTCCGCTTCTTTCGCGTATTGATAAGATATTCCAGAAGTTATTATCCCTAGATCACTTAATCCTTTTTCAACAGCGTTGAAAATGGATTCCTCGTTGAATTCCGCGATCTTCGCAATTTTCTCGCGGAGCCTGACATGGGCGGGACGTGCATTGGAGGGGATCATCACCTTGCCGCGAAGATCCTTGGCGAATTCAAGTTCGGAATATCCTTTCGAGGGCTTGATCTTTTTATCGACGACTGTCTTCGAATGGCAGACCCTGGTGGTCAGCCTGAGGAGTATGGGAAGTTTCCATTTCTCGGAGAGCTCGAAGGCCTTTACTGTGAAATCATACGCCTCCTGCGAGTCCGACGGCTCCAGCATCGGAATTTCCGCGGCTTCGGCTAGGTGGCGGTTGTCCTGCTCGTTCTGGCTGGAGGACATCCCGGGATCATCGGCGGAGACTATGACAAGCCCGCCGTCTACTCCGGTATATGCGGCGGTGAAGAACGGATCAGCGGCGACATTGAGGCCCACGTGTTTCATCGTTACGATGGCGCGGGCCT
>CAZDNQ010000393.1:0-4888 GCA_964506605.1 uncultured Victivallis sp.
GAATATAACTATGGCATGCTCCGAACTGGAGACAGTCGGATATGCCTGGAGCGTTCGGCATGCAGATTCGCCTTCAGTAATTTTCGCACAATAAGCTCCTCCGTGTTGAAGACCATGCCTTACACTTGTAGATTATACTCAACATCCAAGTTGTCATTGACAGGAGTGGGCAAATGAAATCAGGGGCGTCGGTCAGGGAGCCCGCCGTGGCGGGCCAGTTCTATGATGCTAATCCGCAGCGGCTGAGGACCGAGGTCGAAAAGATGCTGTCTTCTGCCGGAGCCGCACAGGGCGGCGGACACGTCCAGGCGGTGATACTTCCGCATGCGGGATATGTCTATTCGGGGAAGACCGCTGCCAGGACGCTCAAAACTGCGAGCGGCGGGAAATACAGCAAGGCGGTAGTCATCTCGCCTTCGCACATGTTCCCGTTCGAAGGGATTGTCTCATCCTCGTTCAAGGCATACCGCACTCCGCTCGGAAGCATCAGCGTAGACACTGAAACAGTCGGCAAGCTCCTCTCAAGCGATACATCATACATATCGGAGATGACCGAGGCCCATGTCCCAGAACATTCCCTGGAGGTCGAGTTGCCGTTCCTGCAGGTGCTGTTTCCGGAGATAAGCATAATACCTTTCATATGCGGGCAGATCACTGCTGAATCGGCAGACGAGATAGCCGGAGCACTTGCCGGGCTTGTCGTCCCGGACATCCTGTGGGTGATAAGTTCCGATTTCACGCATTACGGCCGTTCGTTCGGGTACAGGCCGTTCACGGACAATGTGCCAGAGAAGCTCAGGGAGCTGGACATGGGGGCTGTGGAAAAGATCCTCTCCCTTGATTTCAACGGTTTCTCCGACTACGTGCAGAAGACACGGGCGACCATATGCGGCGCAAATCCGATACGGATACTGCTGAAGACGCTGGAGAAGGCCGCACATAAGGGGGCGTCATTCGCGCCTGAGCTTGTCGAATACACCACCAGCGGGGAGATGACCGGCGACTACTCGCATTGCGTCAGCTATGCGGGGATATCAGTACGCAGAAAAATTTAGTGATTTGGAGATTGGGAGATTTAGAGATATGGAGATTGGAAGATTGGAAAAATGGGAGATTTAGAGATTGGGGGAATTGGGATGGATGGGTGGAGGGATGAAAGGTTGAACTGGTAATTCAGAACGGGACGCATGAAGACAAACTTCAAGATCATTTTTGCATTGCTGCTGGCAACGCGATGTCTTGCGATCTTCGCAGGGGAACCGGTTGACGACGAGGCCGGCATTCCGCTTTATGCGAACCACGACTTCCTGTGGTTCTGCGCCACATTCGTCCTGCTGATGTTCTCGATCTTCCTGCTGTATCTGCACCACCTGATGATGAAGAACAGGAAGCTGCTTCTCGACAGCGAGGAGAGATACCGCATACTTGCCGAGAATTCGAACGACATACTTGTGAGGCTTTCATCCTCCAGGGAGGCGAAATACATCTCCCCCGCCTGCGAGAGGATCCTCAACTACAAGCTCGACGAGCTGTCCGGCAGCCAGTTCCATTCGCGCATCCATCCGGATGACAGGGCCGCATTCGAATCAATATTCACGAATCCCGAACAGACGGCGCGGCAGGTCATATTCAGGTTCCTCATGAAGGACGGATCGTTCACATGGATCGAGAGTGTGAACAGGATAATCATGCCGGCAGGCGACGGCGACGGATTCGAGATACTGTCCAGCTGGAGGAACATTTCCGAGCGGAAGAAGAACGAGGAGGAGCTGCAGCAGTACAGGCTGCATCTCGAGAAGATGGTCTCGGACAGGACGGAGAAGCTCAACGTCGTCAACGAGAACCTCACCAAGGAGATCAATGAGCGCGAGGGGATAGAGAGGATACTCAAGCGCCAGAACATCATACTGGAGGCCGCGAGCAACTGTTCGGAGAGCCTGATCAAGCTGCCTGATTTCGAATCTGCGCTGAACGACGCGCTGTCGCAGATTGGCCGCGCCGCCGAGCTGAGTTCGGTGTTCATCAACGAGAACAATCTTCCAGAAGATTCCGGCGACATCACTTCAAACCTGAAATATGAATGGGCGCTTGAAGGCCAGAAGAAGCACACGGGCAACCCCCTGCTGCAGGATCTGTCATTCATGAAGAGCGGGCTGTCGCGATGGCTGGAAATCCTCGAGAATGGCGGCAACGTCTGCGGAAGGATAAGCGATTTCCCGGAGGGCGAGGCAAAGCTTCTCGCCGGTTTCGGCATCAAGTCAATCCTCGTAATCCCGATCAAGTGCGCGGACAAATGGTGGGGCGAGATCAGCTTCATCGAGACGCGGAATGAAAAGACATGGATGGAACCGGAGATAAAGGTGCTGAAGAGTTCGGCCAACATCATTGGCGCGGCGATAGAGAGGCAGCAGATGGAGGCGGAATTCAACATGCTGGTGCTGGGAGTCGAACATAGTCCGGCCAGCATAGTGATAACCGACATGCATGGGAACATAGAATATGTGAATCCCAAGTTCACGAAGCTCACAGGCTACACCCTCAAGGAAGTCATCGGCAGGAACATGAACATCCAGAAGTCCGGCGAGCTTGGTCCGGACTATTACAGGCAGATGTGGACCAGCCTGCATGCGGGAAAGGAATGGAAGGGCGAGTTCCACAACAGGAAGAAGAACGGCGAGCTGTACTGGGAGTTCGTGTCAATATCCCCGATAATGCACAACGGGCAGATCACCCACTACATCGGATTCAAGGAGGACATAACGGAGCGGAAGGAATACGAGAAATGGCTGAAGGAGGCGAAGGAGGCCGCCGAATCCGCAAACAAGTCAAAGAGCGAATTCCTGGCGAACATGTCCCATGAGATCAGGACGCCGATGAACAGCATCCTGGGCATGGCGGAACTGCTGCAGTCCTCATCCAAGCTCTCCGCCGAGCATGTCGAATACGCCACGGCGATATGCAATTCCTCCAAGATGCTGCTGTCGCTGATAAACGATATCCTGGACATGTCCAAGATCGAGGCCGGACGGCTGGACATCCACAATGAGCCGCTCGACCTCCTTGAGACGATCGAGGACGTCATACACATCAATTCGGTCGCGGCGGCGGGGAAAGGCCTCAGGCTGATAGTCAGCTTCGAGCATGGTACGCCGCGATATGTCGTGGGTGACGCGATAAGGATAAGGCAGGTGCTCATAAACCTCACCGTGAACGCGGTGAAATTCACGCAGAAGGGGCATGTCCTCATCAAGGCATCATGCCCGGAGTTGAATGCGGACCTGGCGACCATCAGGATAGATGTCATAGATACCGGAACTGGAATCCCGCCCGAATATCAGAAGTACATATTCGAGAAGTTCACACAGCTTGACGCGTCGATGACCAGACGCTACGGGGGCGCAGGGCTGGGACTGCCCATTTGCAAACGCCTGATGGAGCTGATGGGAGGAGAACTCGGACTGTCGAGCTATGCTGGAAAAGGTTCTGACTTCTACTGCATATTCAAGCTTCCGCTCATGCCGTCGCTGCCAGGGCAGGATGCAATACTCGAGACAGGCTCCACTCCCGCGCGAGTACTGGTCGCCGACGAGAACCATCTGAGCTGCGAATCCATATGCAGCCAGATATCGGCGCTGGACATCGCATGCGAGACGGCAACTACATTCCCGGAAGCCTTGGAGAAGATCATTGGAGCCGGCAAGGAGAATCAGCCTTTTACGACATGTTTCATCGACAAGGATATCCCGGGATTCGACATCGATGCGCTCAAAAACCTGCCATCCCGCACTGAAGCAATAGTGCTGTCGTCAGACCAGAAAGGATCGGAATCCGCCAAGGACGGGGGGAACATAATGTTCATGAGGAGGCCTTTGAAGCTTTCCTGGCTGCCAGATCTTATCAACGAGTCCCTTCTGAAGACGCGCAGGATATAAGCTTCCTTTGCCGAATCGGCACTCTTCTTTTGAGGATTTACATGTCAGCAAGGGAAAGCACGGCAAATTGCGCTGCGCCAGAAAGACTACAGCTCGAACATGATATACAGATGCTGTATAGTGAACTCGGTTATCAGCAGGACCCAGCCAAGCGGACCATAGATTGGTGTCTTGTGTTCAAATTTGACCTGGGGCTTCTCCTCAAGCTCAAGCTGCAGATCCTCCACATCCTGCTGCGCCCTGTCAAGCCCTTCCTTGGCCTGGTCGGCCTCTTCGACGGACTTGGCGTTCCTCATTATGTCCATGTACTTGTCCCTGGCCAATATGGCAAGCTCAAGACGTCTCTTATTGTCCCTGTATCCAGTATCCAGGTTTCCAGTATTCTTCATTTCGGCCTTAGCAACTCCTGGCATGTCCGGAGCATCATTCCTGGCATTTTTGTCAGGAGGAGGCTGCGGAGGGGTCGAAGAGCACCCGAAGATGAAGAGCGCCAGCACGGCGAGAGCAAGTATGTTTTTCATTTCAGCACCTTGTTTTTCTTTCAATACTTTATCCCACATGGTCAAAATAGTCAATCTCATTTTACCCAGCTAACGGGGTCAAGTTTGTAAAAACTGGCAAGTTCGCTGTAAAGCTCCGGGTGCGTCCGCCTCATATCGCCGGCCTTCAGGAAGAATCCCTCAGTCACAACCGCGAAGAATTCCGCAGGATCCGTGGCTCCATAATCGTCGATGACTTCATCCTCAACGCCATCCTGGCCATCCCTGAGATCGCCATATTCCCTTGTGAACACATCTGCCCATCGTCCATAGCTGGAGCCCTCGCCAAGCTCAGGCAGGCCGTTGACAAACCCGTCTTCGGCGTCAATCTGGTGTGCAAACTCATGGAGCACAAGCCCATGGCCGCTGTTCTCGTCGGAGAGCTCGTCGCTTATCTGCTTCCAGGAAAGGATCACC
>CAZDNQ010000394.1:0-4888 GCA_964506605.1 uncultured Victivallis sp.
AGACCTCCTTCATCAGGATAGACAAGATCGTACAGGTGAACGACCAATGAGGAGGAACTATACACTTATCGAGATGGTGATAGCGGTGGGCATTTTCGGAATGGTGATGCTCTGCGCGTCGATGGGGCTTTCCGTCATCCACAAGACATGGAGCTCGATCGCCCTGCAGAACCAGAGGATGCGAAACTGCCAGGTGATCGACGCGGTGATAGATTCCGCCTTCAGGAACGCGATACCTTTCACATGGAACGACGACAACAAGAAGAACAGGGTCGTCTTCCTGGGGGAATCGGGTAAGGTGGTCCTTGCATACCAGCACAGGATAAACAACGCCGCCGATGGCGGCATCAGGTTTATCTCCCTCTTTCTTGACAACGGAAATCTAGTCGCCAGCTACAGCAGGCTGCCTATGCTTCCATGGGGCGGGAACCGTGCGGGGCCGGAAACCTGCAGTGAAGTCCTGGCGGAGAAGGTGAGGCATGTGTCGTTCATCTATGCGGGACGGAAGAAGGATAGCGTCGTCTGGAACCAGTCGTGGAATCCGGAAGACAACAGCAACAATATTCCGCTGGCGATACAGATAAGGATAGAATGGGACAACGGTGATTCCGAGGTCTGGATGAGGCGTACCGCCGGAGCAGGGCTGAGGGAGAGCTACGGGATAAGGACGGAGAAGGAATGAAAAGGCATCCAAGGCGATCCAGGGGTGAGAGAGGGGCTGCGCTCATAGCGGTGCTCTGCTTTGTCGCGCTTGTGGCGCTGATAACCGCCTCGGCCGTCACTATCTCCCAGGTCGGCAACTACACATCCAGGACTTTTACGGACCGTTCGCTTTCCTCGTATGTCGCCGAAGGGGCTGTTGCCAGGATGCAATGGCTTGTGGTCGCCGACAAGAAGAAATTTTCAAACAGGCTGATGGGGGAAACCGACTATGCCAATGAAACACAGGAGCGTTATCTCGCTGACGGCATAAAGCATAGCATGGACTATTACGGCAACCAGGTCGATGTCGCGATCTACGACATGGCCAGCGGATATGATATCTCGGATGACAATGCATCGAGCCGCCTTGACGCCTACAGGAGCACGTTCTATGACGATGCCGAACGCAGGGATGCCTTCATGGCATTCCAGAACTGCATAAAGGACTATACTGATGCAGATGATTTCACACAGCTCAAGGGGCTTGAGAAGGGTGAATATACATCAAGGGGGCTTGCGCCTCTGCCCAGGAACGGAAGAATGCAGTTCAGGGAGGAGATCATGCTGGTGCCGGGATTCTCGGATTTCTTCAGCCCGGACGCCAACGGGAGGCTTTCGACTTTCAGGATCATCCCCCCGCCCAATATGCCGAGGATATCGCAGAACTCATCATTCTTCTCGGCCAGCAGGGAAGTCATAATGAACAAATGCTCCCTTTCCCCGGAGCAGGCCGACCAGGTGATTGAAGCCAGGAACCAATGGGAGGGCAGCCGGACACCTCTCAACCAGACCCTCGAGCCGAGTGTCCTTGCATCCCTGAAAAGCAATTTTTCATTCAGCGAATCCGGTTTTTTCACATTGATCGTCAATGCATCTCCGGGTGAGGGGCGTGTGCGCCGCACCCTGGCGGTGTCAATGCAGATCCCGGTGAACATCAGCCTTCCCGGGGTACGATATTATGAATGGATCCTCTACTGAAATGAAATCCCTTCTGGTCAGAATAATGCTTCTTGTCTGTACCGTGGCTTGTACGGCGCAGGAGACTGCACTTCCTGATGCTGCATGGAACCGTCTGCCAAAATGGAGGGGGTTCAACCTCACCGACAAGATGTCTATTGACTGGGCGAACGGCCCGTTTCAGGAGGAGGATTTCAAGCTGATATCGGAGTTCGGCTTCAATTATGCGAGACTGCCGATGGATTACAGGGCCTGGTCCGCCGGCGGCGACTGGAGGAGGCTGGACGAGAAAGTCCTTAAGGAGATCGACCAGGCTGTGGAATGGGGAGGGAAATACGGCGTCCATGTCTGCATCAGTTTCCACAGGGCTCCGGGCTATACCGTGGCAAAACCCGCCGAGAGGCTCAGCCTATGGGGCGATGACGAGGCTCTCGAGGTGTGCAAGCTCCACTGGGCCGCATTTGCAAGAAGGTACAAGGGGATTCCGAACAGCCGTCTGAGCTTCAACCTTTTCAACGAACCTTCCGGAGTATCCGAGGCTGAATATTTCCGGGTGGTGAAGGAGGTCTGCGAAGCCATAAGGAAGGAGGATCCGGGCAGGCTTATAATAGCAGACGGCCTCTGTTGCGGTTCCTCTCCATGTTTCAGCCTGAAAGAGCTGAAGGTTGCGCAGGCTACAAGGGGATATGCTCCGTTTGAGCTCACGCATTACAAGGCTGAATGGTCCTCGTTTGCCGGTAAGGTGAACCCTCCCTCATGGCCCAAGGTCAAGGTGGCGGGATATCTCTTCGGCCCCGACAAGGAGGAACTGCAGGCGCCGTTCCTGATAACTATCGCAGATGGGCGGAAGCTGAAGCTTAGGCTTAGAATTGATACTGTCTCCGACTCCTCGAAGCTCGACGTGAAGGCGGATGGCAGAACAGTGCTTCTCAGGAGTTTCATGAACGGATCCGGCAAAGGTGAGTGGAAGGAGGCGATCTTCAAGCCCCTCTATGGGAAATACCAGAACATCTATGGAGTGGATGTAATTGCAGACATCCCTGAGGGGACCAAGACGGTTTCACTGGAAAATACCGAAGGGGACTGGATGTCGGTGAGCGAGATCGGTTTTGGCCTCGAGAACGGAGCTGAATATAAGATATATCCTGAGCTTGAATGGAAATGGAATCCTGTAAAGCTGGATTTTGATCCTTCAGGCGACATGCCGTTCAAATCGAATATGATCCTGGACAGGCAATGGCTGATGGATGAAGCTGTACTGCCGTGGAAACAGCTTCAGGAGCGCGGCGTTGGGGTTTTTGTAGGGGAATTCGGCTCCTACAACAAGACCCCCCATGATGTGGTGCTTGCCTGGATGGAGGACTGCCTGAAGAACTGGAAAGACGCCGGGTGGGGCTGGGCTCTATGGAATTTCAGGGGGTCCTTCGGGATACTTGACAGCGAGAGGAAGGATGTCAAGTATGAGGATTTCAAAGGGCACAAGCTCGACAGGAAGATGCTGGAACTTCTCCGGAAATACTGAGGAAACTTAACCTGTATGGATGCATGCATCTGACAGGAACTTCTATTAGCTGCTCTTGTAGGCGTAGGCGTAGCCATCCTTGTACTTGTATCTGCCGGTCTTGAGCATGACTACGTCGAAGGAGAGCTGGTTTATGACGATGCCTATGAGCTTCGTCTGGTTCTTCTTCAGCGTCTGGATTGCGCGCAGGAGGAGATGCCTTGAAGTGGTGTCAGACTGGTAGATGAGGACTGTGCCGTCGACAACAGTGCCGATGATGCTGGCGTCGGATACCGGCAGGATCGGCGGCGTGTCAACGATAATGAAGTCATATTTCTGTCTCATTTCGGAGATCAGCTCCCTGAAATCCTGTGAGAGAAGGAGTTCGGACGGGTTCGGGGGGATCGTACCGCATGTGACGATGTGGAGGTTGTCTATCCCCTGGCTGCCCAGGAGCTTGTCCCACTCGATGTTACCCATGAGGAAGTCGGCGGTGGTCCTGATGGCGGAGTCGATCTTCACAGTTCCGATCAGTACATCGCTCAGTCCCTGCTTGCTGTTGATCTTGAACAGGTCTGAGACCTTCGGCCTGCGCATGTCGCCTTCGATAAGTAGTGTCATCTTGCCCATCTGGGCGAGTGCGATGGCGAGATTGGTTGACGTGAGGGTCTTTCCCTCCCTCGGGCTTGCGCTGGTGATCGCTATGGCGATGCCGGTATGCTTGCTCGTGCCGATGGCGAACTGGATATTGGTACGGAGTGTCTTATAAGCTTCCGCGATGACCGAGAGGGGGTCGTAGTTGAAAAGGATCTTGTCCAGTTCAACAGGGCCTTCGGCCTTGTTGAACGGGATCATCGACGCAAAAGGTTTCAAGATAAACTTCAGCGGTTTCATGATGGAGGAGTTGACAGCCTGTTTCCCGATGAGTGGGATATGCGCGATTACGGGTAGCCCAGTGATCCTTTCCACGTCCTCGATCTTGCCGATTGAAGTGTCCAACCCTTCCCAGACGAACGCATAGATGAGGCCTAGGATTATTCCGAAGAGCACTCCGACCACGATGTTCATCACGGTCTTCGGGCTGAGCTGCGAAGTCTGCTGCGCCAGGGAGATGAGCTGGATCTCGTCCTTGGACTTGTCCTTCTTCGCCTGGTAGTCGATATTGGCTTTCAGGGAGAACTCGCCGAGATTCTTCCTGAGGTTCTGCTTGAGCTCCCATTTCGCCTGGTTGTCGTCATAGGTCTGCTTGCTCTTGGGGAGCTTTGATAGCTGGCTTTCTACGGATGCGATGAGCTTCCTCTGCTTCTCGACCTTGGGATGGCTGTCCTGGTAGCTTTCCTTCAGCTTGTCCAGCTCTATTCTCATTTCGGTAAGCTGCTTCTTGTAGGTTTCGGCATCGCCTAGCGCGATGTTCTCCTCCGAGGCCTTCTGAAGTTCGGGCTTCATGTCATCCAGATCCTTGACCACCCCTTCAAGCTGCAGGTTGATGAAGTCCATCGTGTCCTTCGCGTCCTGTGTCTTGCTCTTCCAGAAATCCGCCCTGTATGCGATGGCGACGACGTTCGCAATTGCCTTGGTGGCCTCCCTGTACCTGCCCTTGGCCCTGATGACGATGATGTCGCTCGAAGGGATGGGATCAATCTGTATCCTGCCCCTTATGGCCGCCCCCGAGAGTGAATTCAGATAGTCCTTCTCCTCGATGGAGCTTATCTGGCTCCTCAGCCCTTT
>CAZDNQ010000395.1:0-4876 GCA_964506605.1 uncultured Victivallis sp.
CTTTTTTTCCTTGCCATGTTATTTACCCTTTTCCTTCAGGACGGAAAACTTTATCTTGTAGATTCCCGCATCCGTGCATGCGTTCATAGCAGCCTGGATCGAGGTGTGCTTGGTTTCAACGTCGCCACGTATGACGATCGGTACGTCGGCACCGTATTCGGCTATGCTCTTCTTGACGATCGACCTGAGCAGTTCAGTCGAGATATATGTCCTGCTTATGGATATATACCCCTTCTTGTCGACATCGATCTTTATCTCCCGGGGATCCTTCTTTGTGACAGGAACTCCGTGCGGGGCGATCGCGAGCTTGATACGGTCGTCAATCGTGTTCTGTATATTCGTCGTGCAAACGAAGAAAATGATGAGCTGGAAGACGACGTCGATCATCGCCGTCAGGTTCCCCGACATCATCTCCTCTTCTCTTTTTTCTTTCATGGACAATCCCTCTCAAAAAGTTTCCAGACTCGGAGAGATCAGGCGCCTGCCTCGTCTTCGACGACAACGGCGTTACGCAGCGACTTCGTGGAGTCGAGAGTCAGGGCTTCCATTCCAAGGATGATCCTCATCGTCCTGTTCTTGAAGTAGTAGAAGAAGATCGAAGCTATGACGGAAACAGTAAGACCGACGGCTGTCGCCCAGAGACCGTGGGAGATGTTTACGGCGAGCATCGACTGCTGTGCCGCACCGGCTTCCTGGGTACCAAGGTTGAAGAACGCATAGATCATTCCTTGGACGGTACCGATCAGTCCCAACATGGGGGTGACGTTAGAGATAACGCTGAGGTAGGTGACGCGGGCGAGAAGAGTTTCATTTTCGATGTCTGCGGCTACGCCGACCGAATCCTGAACGACTTCAAAACCTTCTTGGACGTTCACGAAACCGGCCTTGAGGACGCGTGAGAACGGGCTTGCGACCCTGTCGCAGCATTCAATTGCCTGGGCGAGGTCGCCCTGGGCGATTGCATTGTTCACATCCTGCACAAGTTCCGGAGGGGTGATCTTCTTGTCGCGGATGTTTATATATGAGTCGATGATGAGCGCCACGCATGCGATTGAACAGGCAAACAGGAGCAGCCAGATCATAGAACCGAACCAGCCGGAACGGAAGACGATGTTTCCGAAGCTCATGGACTCGTGTCCGCCCTTCTTCTCCTCAGCCTTCGCTTCACCCGCAGGAGCTGCGGCAGGAGCGGCTGCAGGAGCTGCGGCGGGCGCCGCCGCCGGTGCGGCCTGTGCAAATGAATTTACGCAGAGGACTGTTGTGAAAACACCGGCAATCAGACCGAACAGCAATAAGGACTTTCTCATCTTTCCCTCTCCTTGATATGTTTTTTATTCTTGGTTTTTCGAATTGCCGGATAATGGTCATCAGCAACTGATGGACCCAATCCGGGGACATCATAAAATAAGCCGTAAACTATCCCTCCGCGATTCCCAATGCAAACGTGGAAGCTGGCAAAATCAGTTTTTTTTTCCTGTCCATTCCACCAGTGTAGAACGGAGGAGGCTGAATTATTTCAGTTCCTTGACAAAGGGGCTTTCAGGATAATCCTTCTTTAGCATGTCGGCGAATTTCGACGACCTGTTGTCGTTCAGCTCCTTGAGGATGTTTGCGGTCATGCATATGGCCCTCGGCCTCTCCTTGTTCTGCTGCGCGAAGATCAGCGCAGGGATCATGTATTTGAGGACGGCGTCCTTCTTCTTGCCCTGCTTGACCAGGATGTCGCCGCGGGAATTGAAGCTGAATGCCGCAAGGTTGTCGTCTTCCGAATTGCCAAGGTCGGCGAGAACCTTGAGGGCGTCGTCGAACTTGTTCAGGTCGATCATGATCGTAGCCTGGAGCTTCTTGCCATCGAAGAGGTCAGGGAGCTTCTTCGCATCCTGAGTCTGGTAGGTGTCCAGAGCCTTCAGCCTCGCGAGGGCGTCCTCCTTCTTGCCGAGCTTGTCAAGGCATGCGCTTTCCCTCGTGATGCAGTATACGTCGAACCCTACGAACCTGTACAGGTTGTAGAGGTTCTTGTAGTCCGCCATCGCGTCAGCATATTTCTGGTCCGAGAACTTCTTGTCGGCGGCGGCTATCTCGTCGGGCGTCTTTGCGAGCCTGGCGAACTTGTAGTCTGTGGACTTGACCTTGATCGTGAACTTGTCCTGCTTCAGCGTAATGTCGCCGTTCGCCTCGGAGCTCACATATTCACCCTTTGCCGGCTGCCCTTCCTTCTTCTCTATGACAACCTCGACTGCCGAAAGAGCGATGGCGCCCATCGACAGCGCCACTGCAAGTGTGAAAACCAGTCTTTTCATCTTTATTCCCTTTCTATATATTATTATTGTTATTATTTCTTCTTCTCTTCAGGTTTCGCCGGAGCCGGAACCGGAGCTTTTCCAGGGGCGGCGGGCGTTGCGGCCGGACCTGCCTGGGCAGCGGGATCAGCGGCCGGCAGGGAGTTTATGTCCTTTGCGAACTTGCCGTCAGGGAAATACTTCTTGTATTTCTCAACCATCTTGTCGCGCTCTTCGTTGTTTCCGAGCTTGGCGGAGCAGAGTGCCGACTTGTAGATGGCGTATTCCAGCCAGTTGACGAGCTCCTGCGACTCCTCCTTGGTCACCTTGACCGGCGAATCCCTGATATCCTCGGGAGTGCCTGTCGCGGTTATGTTCAGGGCGGCATAGCCCTTCTTGTAGTCGTTTGCCTCCATGAAGGTGTCGCCCATCAGGCACTGCGCCTTGCTGTAGAGAACGGGCTTCTTGCTGGCGGCGCTCATCGCTGTCATGGTGATCTCTCCATAGTTCTCAAGCGCCTTCGGGAAGTTCTTCATCGCCCTGTAGATCATGGCGCGGAGGAACCTGCCGTCAAAGTAGTACCCGGAGTTCTCCTTGACCAGTATCTCGTCGATCGTCTTCAACGCCTTGTCGTTCTGGCCGGCCCAGTAGCAGGCCTCGGCATAGTCGAAATTGAGCTTCTCCTTGACGGCCATGACAAGCTTCTGCTGGTCCTTCGGATTGCCTGCAGTCTCCCTGGCCCTGGTCTTGCCGATCAGATCCTCGGGAGGCAGCTTGTCAATCTTCAAGAGGAGGATTTCCCCGGCCTTCATCGCCATTTCAGCGCCTTGCTTCGGGTGTTTTCCGTCGCAGTCGGAGAGATTTGCGCATGCCCAGCGGAGATCCTGCGGGGTCAGCTCCACATTTTGGGCGAATATCTTGCCGAACACCTCTATGCTCTTGTCGAAGTTCTTTATCTCATACATGTTCCTGGCAAGGGTGGCAAGCGCGGACTTGCCTTCAGGTGACTGCGGGAACTTGTCCGCCAGTGTCTCGAGCACCTGTCCGGCCACGTCGAACTTGCCCATGTCGCCATAGATGAGCCCCATCCTCAGCATTGAGGTCGGGACAATCTTGGATGACGGGTATTTCTTTATGAACACATCGAACGCCTTGCATGCATTCTCCTTGTCGCCTGCTCCGTCATATGCCCAGCCGAGGAGCGAGGATGCGCTTTCAACGGCCTTTTGAGTCTTCTCATCCTTCGCTTTTTCAAGTATTCCGCCGGCTGCGCACCATTTCGTCAGCATCTCGTTCAGATGGCCGAGGGCGATCTTGTAGTTCTCGACAGCCTGCTTGTCGAGCTCATCGGCCTTCGCGTTGAGCTGGACCGGAGTCATCGGCTCATTGTCCTTTGATTCGTCCTTGGGGGCGTCTTTCAGCTCCTTGACATCCTTCTCATCCTTTTTGGCGGCATCATCCTTCTTTGCGGCATCCTTGACATCCTTCTTCGGGGCGGCGGGAGCCGGGGCGGCCGGAATGCCGAGCTTGTTTTCAAACGCCTTGTTCTTCAGGGCTTCGGATTCCTTGTTCAGGGATTTTGCATACTGTATGTAGTTGTCCGCGGCCCTCATCTTGGCGTCGGCCACCGCGCTCAGATCCTTGTTCTCGTCCTTGGCTAGCTCCTTCTCGCAGAATTTGAGGAAATATTCCGCGCCGGGGACATAGTCCATCGCGTTGGTGTAGCACCAGGCGAGGGAGTAGATGGAGCTGACGCCCCATTTGGTATGGGCGAAATTGCTCGCGATGTTCTGGTAGTAGGGCGCCGTCTTGCGGAAGGCGTCCCTGGCCTCCTGGGCCTTCCTGGCCTTCTCATCACCCTGCGGGAGGGCGTTTGCGGCCTTCGCAAGCTCTGTGGCGTTGTTGTAGTAGTACTTGGCGATCCTGGCCGATACATCACCGGCCCACTGGTCTGCAGGACAGTTCTTGAGATAGGTGTTGTAGACAAGGATTGCATCATCGTAATCCTTCTTGCCCCAGAGGATTTCTCCAACCTGCACCATTGTCGTGGGGGTGTTTTCCGAAGCGGGATAATAATCGCAGAGATAGTTTGCAATCGCCATGGCCTCCAGGAGCTGGTCGGTCTTCATGTAGCAGAATGCGAGTCTGGCAAGGGTGATGTCCGCATCCCCCGCCTTGCGGTTTGCCAGGATGGCCTTCTGGTAGAGAGCCAGCGCCTGCGGGAACTTCTGGTCGGCGAAGTACTGGTCGGCCTCCTTCCTCTCCAGCGACGGCCCCTTGCTCTTGCCCTGTCCGGACAGCTTCTGCTTTATGTTGTCGGGAATATTGATCTTCTTGCCGTAGTCCTTTTCAAGCTTGTCCCTGCATTCGCTGAATCCGCTCAGGGCGTCGTCATGCTTGGGGAACTTGTCGTACTTGGGATCCTTTATTATCCTGAAGAAGTTCTGCAGGGCCTCGGAGTAGAAGGAGACCTTGTCGGCGTCGGTGGTCGCGGCGTTGGCCTTCTTGAGATATATCTTGCCCATCCAGAGCATGTAATAGACGGCGGGGGAAATCTGGGCCATGTTCTGTTCGGCGTATGCGGCGTTGATCTCGGG
>CAZDNQ010000396.1:0-4873 GCA_964506605.1 uncultured Victivallis sp.
AATACGCTGTCTCAGACAGTCGGCCCCATCGGAAAGAGTGCGGAAAATTGCCGCAAGAAATGGTCCTTCTACGAAGTCAAGCCGCAGGAGTCCGTCCCTTATTTCAGAGTCGGATCCCACCCAGTCGAACTCCTCCCAGGGATTCCTTCCTTCATCTTTGAGTTTCATGCCGGACAATGTTGCACGTAGCAGTCGGTGAAGTACTGATGGTAGATCGGCTGTATTGCCGCTCCTGATTGCCTTTTCGACTTTCATCTGCTCCGTGAACATGACAACAACCGGGGTCCTGCTGCGTTCCAGTCTGTCTGCATATCGCCGCAGGGAGACGGGGTTTGGGCATAGCGCATTTTCCAGCCTGACAAGAAAATAGAGTGCGAAGTCAAACGGAATATCCGGAAGATCCAGTATTTCCTTTTTGCGCTCAGGAGAGCTGCATACCCCGGCAATCGGAGTTTCGAGCTCCTCGGGAGGCTTTCCTTTCTCAACCGTGCGGCTGAGCCAGCCCAGGTTATGGGCGGTTGTCCGATAGACCCAGAAATGTCCGAGATTGTCCTTGCCCTTCTCAATGCCATCGAGAATCTCAATGGAGGTCCTGAGAGACGACAGCATATTTCCGTTGTCTCCGGCCTTCCAGAACGAATATGCCGCCTCGGTCTGGAATGCGGCCGCAAAAACTTTGTCATCCCTTCTGGCGGCAACATGGTAGCCTTGGATGAAAAAGTCGGCGGAACTTTTCCATTCATCCGATTTTGCGGCTGCGATGCCGGCGTTCCTAAATGTAAATATGGACAAGCCAGAAGCCTCGGCGGCTGAATTATCACCTGTTCCAAGCGAAGAGGCAAATGAATCAAAAGCCTCCTTATGACGTCCCGCATTCAACAGTACTGTCCCGATATGCTTTTTAAGGATATGGGAGCTGGAAGGGAATCGCTTGATGCCTTTTTCAAGTATGGATAATGCTTCTCCGGTCATATGAAGGTGTTCGTCTGTGATTACGGCAGAAGCCTTGACTGCGGCGGCTCCAAGCGGATGAGAATCCCAGCGCTCAGCACAGTCCATTGCCCTTCCAAGCACTTTAAGACAGCTTTGCCAGTCAGGAGAACTGCTCCGATGTTCTGACAGGAAGATGTTGTCCACATAATGGGAGGCAAACTCATCGGGTGTCTTGAATACGTCCAGCATCTTCCTTCGCAATCCGCTTTCAATCGCCGACATCCCTTCAAGCAGTTCAGACAGATCATCCTTCGTTGTACATCTCATTGCATTTACGCCGAAGAGCGTGGCAATTGTGTTCCTGCGCTCATTCCCAATGCCGAATTCCTCCAGGGGGAGCGAATCGAATTCCTTCTGTCCGCTTGAGCTAATTCTCATAAGGATCCCGTCGAGTTTTATGAAAAGACGGATCACTCGGTTCATCTTCAATGGCACCTGTATGTAGATCAGCCCGTTGACGCAGAGCAGTGCCGTTAAGAGGAGAATTCCCGGATTGCTTTCATCAAGCCCGGATATTTCACCTTCCCAGACATCAAGGATCTTGCCGGCCTTAAGCGGTTCGGTGTTGGCGCAAAGGCGGAACTGCAGCATGCGGAGAAGTACATTCAGGTTTGCATCGTCTTTGAAGACAGGGCCGTCCCCCTTTTCAACATTCATGAAGAGGAACCAGGACATCGACAGCCCGAACGCCTTCTGCACTTCTGCAGACTGAGTCATAAGGGACTTGGCCAGAGTTGCAAGTACGGACTTGTTCCTGCCGACGAGGGAGTGCAGGAACGCCTGAGAGCCGTCAGTAACTGAAAGATCAGACCCTCCAATTGTTATTTCAGCAAGATCGGAATGGACTTTTTCCACCGTTTGCCCGGACCATGCATCCTTGCCAGAACTGCGAAGCAGCGGTGAAAGCTCATAGCGGGCGCCGGCAGTCCTTTCTATCCATGGGCCGACAAGGCGGTCGAAAATATCACCGGGATGGCCAAGACCGTTCTTTTCACCTAAAAGGACTATATGGTCACGGCGAAATGGAGATAATGCGATACTGGAGAGATATATAAGTTTCTTTTCATCATATGAAAGCTCCTTCAGCAGTTCCCTGGCCTGCGCCTGATGCTCCCTTATATCATCCGGTGTTTTCAGGATGGATTCATAACATGGCTTTGGCCATCCCTGCCTGGACAGGGTGAGAAGGCGGGCGTGGACAAGCTGCGGATGTCCAGATGTCTGGAGCAGTACAACCCTGGCGATAAGAGCTGCCCGTGCATCATCCCTGCATCCCATGATTGAACAGAGTTCCCTGATCTCATCTTCATCGAAATATGGCACTGCCACTTCTGATTCAGCGGATAGTTCCAGAATGTTGCACAGACGTTTCGGCACGGATTTCCTGCTGGTTGAAAGAAGGAGGGATTTGCGTGTCCGGACAGTATATATCAGACCGGCCAGGATCTGTTCCCATTCAGGAAGATCTCCAGGCTCGAAAGACAGATCATCAAGGATTATATTGCTGTTTTGCGGCAATTCATCTATTATGCAGGCTGCCCGTTCCAGGGCCCAGACATATGACTTTTCATGGAATGGACTGAAGGCGAACCAGGTCCAGTCTCCGCCAACTGACGCCGCTGTAAGCTTGGCCATTGTGCTTTTGCCCATGCCAGTTGAGGCATTGATAAAAAGCCTCTTGTCCCTGAGAAGCGCTACCCTGAATTTATCTGCCAGCGGTTTCCGTTGGGATATCTTGGAAGGCAACGCCGGTGGAGCGGAGGAAATTTTTGGGATCGTGATATTGGAGATACCGGTGTTATGCCTTGCGTCAAAGGTGATTTCTCCGATACTATTGCCCAACCGTGTCTTTATTGCGTTAATTGTCTGCCTTGGCAGACTGACAACTGTCGCCTCTTCAAAGATTATCGCAAAGCCGGGAAAATCCAATACTCTCTTCCCATGCTCCTTGATACATGCGACAGTGAGGACTTCCCTGAGAAGACGATCTGCCACCCTCATGCTTTCCGATGGGGTGATGTCAAACCTGCATCCATGGGTGACAAGTTTTCGGTTGACAGCATCAATGACAGCTTCGACAGGAGGAGCCTCGGTCATCCACCTTATACGGGATATGAGGGACTGATAGATTGACGAAGGACTTTCGACCTTTAGAAATTCAACGAGATCTTCTGGCAGCCTCTTCGAGATGGCTTGATCCTCCAGCATGAATGAGCTAAGGATTTTTGCAGCGTCTTCATTTCCGTTGCATTCCTGCCAGAGATTCAAGCCTCCCCTGGAACTGCCGAAGTAGTTACCTTCTTCTATGCCTATGTTTGAGCGGGTAAGGAAATGGAACTCTATGCCCTTGTCAGGATGCCTCTGCCTTAAGCGCCAGAAATTGGTGATCGCATCTGTAACAGATGGCGTCCGGAGTGTGATGTTCCCGGAAGTATGCTTGACCTGGACTGTTAAGCCATTGTTGGGGTCAATGATATCGAAATCCTCCGCTCCTTCGATATACAGCACTTGACCATCTTTCAGATCAAGCCAGGCATGTAGGGTCTGCCATGCCTGATATACGTACCCTCTCCAGACATCTGTAGCCTGCCTTTTGGAATCCCCTTCCGGTTTCCATCCTGGATTTGAATTGCTGTCATTCATACTTGTACTTATACATTAACACAAATTTCCCATCTCGTTTTTAATGGATGCATTTGTTTAGCGCCGGTCTCTCCGGACATGTGGCAAATCCTATTTTAGCTGGGACGCAAACCGCCCCTGTCATGTAGATTATCAACTTACCGCATCAATTTCCTGTTTCAATGCCGGGATATTGCTGGGATCATTTGATGTGATATGAGAATTTTGAGACAGGAGGAAGAAACAGGGGGATTTGAGAGCCGTTTTCAGTTCCAGTTTCGGCTGAAACGGTACCCTTGTCTTTAGCTCCTTAAGTCTTCAGTGGTGGTCGAATGTATCCTTGTCGACCCAGCCGTCGGACTTCTTCAGGAACTTCCCTATCTGGGACTCATGGATTCCAGTGGAATGCGCCACTTCACGGGCCGACTTGAGGCGTTTCTTTGCGGCAACCAGCGCGCCGTATAATCATTCGTCCATCTGACAGGAGCGCGTTTCATTTAATTCAACCTTTCTTTTCGTTCTTATGCTTCTCCCTGTCCTTCTTTATTATGTCGATTATCCTGAGCTTTGCGGAAGATGACAGTCCGGCATCTTCGACAACCATTTCCTCCAGAGGCTTTCCGTCAAAGGAGCTTTTCATCAGATACGGTCCGATCAGGTCTTTCAGGGCGACCCAGTGGATTGGCTTTATCTCCTTGGCCTTCACATCGATCCAGCGCCCCACCGTGGACTTGTCGACCTTGAGGGTCCTCGCCAGATCGGCGTTGGTCCTTCCAGTTGCGTCGCAATAGGCCCTGATGGCCTTTCCTATTCCAGCTGTGTTAATCATGGGCTCCGCCTTTTTATCTCCAATATAGGCCCCGGCTTAATGAAAGTAAAGAATTCTTAAGCTCGGAAAAATATAATAGTTGCTTGATGTGGAGCGACCTGTTTTTATAATAACAGGCATGAAAGGAGCTGAACAATGAGCACACAGCTTAACGTTACGCATGTCGAAGTGCCGGTCAGGCTTCACACGGTTCTGAAGACAATATCCAGAAAGACAGGCATCAAGATCAAGCATCTCGCCAGGAAGCTCATACTTGAGGGGCTCCATGCGAATTCTTCAACCGAGATAGTGGCGCGAAGTGGTGTTGGCAGGGAAGCGGAGGAGATGCACAATGAGTAAATGCCAGCTGATAGGTGATGTGACAAGCGGACTGGTTTTGAACCTTTTCAGAAGGCTTCCGGCGGAGAAACAGAAAGAATATATTGAGAG
>CAZDNQ010000397.1:0-4870 GCA_964506605.1 uncultured Victivallis sp.
TGTTTATGTCTTTCATCATCTTCCCAATATTGCTGCCTGCGCAAACCTACTTGGCACCGGAAACGGACATCAATCCCGATTCCAATGGAGGGCTCCAGGGGGACTTCTTTGAACTACGGTTTCCTGAATATACGAAATCCGACGCCGAATTGACCGACAAGTCTATTTGCAGGCAGTCTGGCGCGGGCAATTATTCCCATCCTGACTGCTGGCTCAGGAAGATTAGCGGTTATTCAGAATCATGTACCGGGACCAATCCGTCGACCCTGGAGATCTTCGCCGCCATCCGCTTCCTCTCTGCCCAATACGGCGTGCCAGTTGAGATCATCGGCGCTGTCTGCTACAAGGAGAGCACGATGTTCCATTACGGCGCCGACGGTTTTGTCGTCCACAACATCGTGGAATGCAAGTCTCTGTACAACAGGGCTGCGGTGACAGGGCCTCCCGGGATTGGGCTGATGCAGTTGACCGGAGCCACCGCCAGGGAATATGATGTGAAGCGCCTGATTTCCGACTGGCAGTACAATCTGGAGGCGGGGGTCAAGGTGCTCAGGCAGAAATACAATTGCGCGTTAAGGCTCAATCCGCAGGAGCTTCAGACAATAAAGATGGAGAATTGGAATGTGCTGGAAAACTGGCGTTATGCCCTTGCGTTCTACAACGGATACAAGAAGACGGAGAACCCATATGTATTCTCCGTGTGCAAGATCATCGCTTCGCCGCCGTCGGAGCTTTCGGAGCTGTTTACCGGAGTTGCGATGACCCATCCCCAGGATGTGATTGCGGAGTTCGCATATGGGAAGGCCTACGGCGTAACCAACGAAGGATACTGGTGCTACTATGACGGCGCCACTTATTTCGGAGAGGCCCACCCCGGCATCGGCGCAGAGAGATAAGGGCTCCAGTCGAGGACTGATACCAGCGGATTCAACACGTCTTGAAATCTTTTCCATGTCAAACAAGCTCCATGCCGGAGCAATTGCGGATTTTTGGACTTCCCTTGTGTTATATTCTCGAAATAACGGCAAGACGTGATATTTTTATCGTTTTCACTGGAAGACCAAATTCATGGATGAAAACGAAGACAATATAGCTGAAGGCGAAGACCAGCAGGATCAGGAGAAGGAGCAGGAGCAGCAGCCGGGATTCAGGTTCCGCTACGTGTTCCTCATAATAGTTTTCCTGCTGCTGCTGCTGTCGGTGCTTTCGCACAATGCCGCGGACATCTCAGTAATTGAGGGGGGGGCTAATTCCCCCATAAAAAACTGGATCGGCCCGTTCGGCGCGCATTTTGCGAGGATCGCGTTCTACCTGTTCGGCATAGCGACATATCCGATACTCATAATCCTCATAGTATGCGCTTTCCGCCCCCTCCTGCCCTATCCTGTGAAACGCAGGGGTTATATAGGGTCTGTAATCGCCGTGATTACCGGGATCACAATACTCTTCGCCATGTGGCCTGATAAATTCGTTTCAATAACCCAGTATCTCGGCATAGGTTCCCAGAATGTCCCGCTGTCCGCGCTGTCCGGCGGCGTGATCGGCCAGAAGATAGCGGCTCCGGAACTTTCCGTGGCTCCCGGATTTGTCACGAACAATTTCGGGACTGTCGGCTCGCTCATCGTCGCGCTTGTGTTCCTGATAAGCGGTTTCGTCTTCATCTGGCTTGCGGACTGGCAGCCTATCTTCAGCTTCTCCAGGGAGGAGAAGGAAAAGGAGCAGGAGAAAAATGATGATCTCGAGGATTCGATAGAGACACTGAGCAGGAAACGCGACCAGGAGCGGGATAAGAAATACCAGCTGTACAAGGACAAGTACGAAAAGGAGAATTTGAAGGAACCTTCCCTCCCGATCCAGGAGAAGGCGGAAGAGGAGGAGGCTGAGACTCCGAAGAAGCTCGCCGCGGACATGCTGAAGAAGAAACTGGCAAAGCCTCCCAGGAAGTCGGGTCCTCTTACAGAATACGCGCTTCCTCCCGTGACCCTGCTTGACAAAGGGAAGGAAGTCCACGGAGAGGACCAGGCGTTCATAGACGCTTCCAAGAACGTGCTGCAGGCGACACTGGACAGCTTTGACATAAAGGGCAAGGTGATCGGCCAGATCTCAGGTCCGCGCGTCACCCGCTATGAGATTTCGCTCGATCCCGGCGTGAAGGTCGAGCGTATTTCAAGCCTGGCAGGCAATATCGCCATGGATCTCCAGGCGGAGAGCGTGCGAATACTGGCGCCGATCCCCGGCAAGAACACCGTCGGAATAGAAGTCCCGAACAGCAAGGTCTCCTTCATATCCATAAGGTCTCTGATGGAATCCCCGCAATGGGCCTCCCATAACATCGAGATACCGATAATTTTGGGCAAAGACGTTTCCGGCGAACCGATCATCACGGATCTCTCACGGGCGCCGCACCTTCTGATCGCCGGAGCGACCGGCAGCGGAAAGAGCGTGTGCATGCATTCGCTGCTGATGAGCCTTCTCTTCAGGTTCACACCTTCCGAGCTCAAGCTGATCATGATCGATCCGAAGATGGTGGAATTTGCGCTTTACGCATCGCTTCCGCACCTTATCACTCCGGTAGTGAACGATTCAAGGAAGGTTCCAGTGGCGCTGCACTGGGGCGTGAACGAGATGGAACGGCGCTACAAGGTCTTTTCAAAGGTGAAGTCAAAGAAGCTGTCAGACTTCAACAGGCGCGAGAAGAGCCCCGAACCGATGCTTGACGACGACGGGAACGAGATTCCTGACAAGATGCCGGTGCTTGTCATAATCATAGACGAGCTTGCCGACATCATGATGACCGAGGCGAAGGCGAGCGTCGAGAACTCGATCGCAAGGATCGCACAGAAGGGACGCGCCGCCGGAATCCACATGGTCATAGCGACGCAGACGCCCAGGAAGCAGATCATAACCGGTGTAATCAAGGCGAACCTGCCGACCCGTATCGCGTTCCAGGTCTCTTCATTCGTGGATTCGGGCGTGATACTGGACAGGAAGGGGGCGGAGAAGCTGCTCGGTCGCGGCGACATGCTCTTCATTCCGCCGGGAAGCTCCAACCTCGAACGCATCCAGGGCGCACTCGTCTCCGACAAGGAAATCGAGAAGGTCGTCAACTTCGTTTCACAGCAGGCCGAACAGACATTCGACGATACCGTCGTCACCGGCAAGGTCGAGGACATTGAAGGTGAAATACCTGTTGAAGGAGAAGGTGGCGAAGGAGAGGACGGGGATCTGTTCGGAGATTCCGACGACGATCTCGAGAGGCGCGCGATCGAGGCCATACTTACGGACGGCAAGGTCAGCACGAGCTATATCCAGCGCAGGCTGGGCATCGGATACAACAAGGCCGCCAACATAATAGAGAACCTGGAAAAGAAGGGGATTGTCGGACCTCCCCAGGGTGCGAGCGCCAAGCGCGACATACTCGTCTCGCGCGACAACTACAAATGATAAAAATTCACTCCGTGATATTTTATACACGGATTGAACGCCATAAAACTCAATACAAAAGGCAGCATGAACAATCTTTTTACAGACAGGACACGCTGGTGCTGGCATCCGGATTTTCCTCCGAAAGTCCCGTGCTTCATCTTTTTCAGGAAGACTTTCAACGTCGCGGGAGATGGCTGCAGCCTGAAGTTGAATGTCTCCGCGGACAACAGGTACAACCTCTATCTCGACGGGAAGGTCGTCGGACGAGGCCCCTGCCGGAGCGACATTGAGCATTACATCTACGAAGACTATGAGATTGAAATCGGACCTGGCAGGCATGTGCTGGGAGCCCACGTGACGGTCTACGGGAACGGCTGCCGCGGCAAGGAGGTCGCCATAGCCGAGATGCATTCCGGCTCCGGCTTCATCGCCGCCGGCGGTGTTTTCAAAGGCGGAAAGAAAGTAATAAATCTCGAGACACCGGAAAGCTGGGAATGCATGGAGGACAGGTCCAGGAAGCACCGTACGCTCGACGCCGAATATAATCTGAAGACCTATCTGGCCATACCTCCGATGGAGGAGATTGATTTTACCGCATTGTCAAAGGAATGGGCTGGCGGATCCGGCGATGCCGTCTGGCTGACACCCCAGGATTACGGACCTGTGACATTCCGCGCCACGCTGAAGGATCCCTATACGCAGTGGTGGCTGATGCCAAGGCAGATTCCGATGATGGAGGAGAAGGACGAAGTTTTCAAGTCCCCTGTCAAGGCGGAAGGCGTTTCCCTGACGGCTGTCGACAGCTGGCTCAGAGGGGGTTCACGCTTGAAAATATCCTCCAGCTCCAAGATCACGATCGACGCTGGTGCTCTGACCACCGCATTCCCGCTCATCGATTTCGAAGGCGGCAAAGGCGCCACGGTCAGGATAACATATTCCGAATCCCTTTTCGTCGATGGCAAGAAGCTGGAGCGCGACCACAAGGATGGCATCGTGTTCGGATACAGCGATCTTATCCGCCTGTCCGGCAGGCCCTGCCATTTCGAGACATTCTGGTTCAGGACTTTCAGGTTTATCGAGCTGGATATCAGGATCCAGGATTCTCCGCTTGAGATAAGGTCGCCCGGCTACAGGTCTTTCATGTATCCCCTGGACCTCAAGGCGGAATTTGAGACCGGAGACTGCGAAATCCGCAGGATCTGGGACATCGCATGGAGGACGGCCCGTCTCTGCGCGCACGAACATTACTATGACTGTCCATATTATGAACAGCTGCAGTACACAGGCGACACCAGGATACAGGCGCTCATCTCATATTGCACTACCGGAGACGGCAGGCTTGGGAAGCAGGCGATCCTGCAGTACGACTGGTCGCGGCTTGCGGAAGGCATAAACCAGTCGCGCTATCCCTCGGCATGGAAGCAGATCATCGTCGGTTTCAGCC
>CAZDNQ010000398.1:0-4846 GCA_964506605.1 uncultured Victivallis sp.
CGATGACTATCGGACCAGAGCCGATCAGCATGATCTTCTTGATATCTTTCCGTTTTGGCATAATGGATATTCCGAATTTTGGATTTTTTTTAACAGCGACTTGCTGGATTTTTCCCGGAGATGAACTATACTTTGAAGATTGAAAGTTTCCATAAATCTTTGTTTTAATTGTTAAAAAACTGCATAGGACGGGGATACCGACATGTTCAAACGACGCAAACTGGGTTCCACATACATAAGATCCCCCGCCCAGAATGTCCAGACGGCTATGGCCGGCAATGCATCCAAGGTCTTTTTCGCGATATTCATGTGCATCCTGTATCTGGCAATACTCTTCGTGCTGGTCGGGATAGTCAGGTTCCTGTGCACTGAATTCGGCAACATGGATCCTAACACCACCGTCATCTCCATCTACAATACGGCATACTGCCTGCCGCTCAAGATCGGCGGGATAGTCTTCATATTGTTCTATGTATTCAGGGACAAGATGACAAACAGATGAAAAAGAATCCCCAGAGCCGCGCAATCCCCGACATCCTGCTGAAAATCGTTGAGACCAAGAAAACAGAGATCGCAGGGACCAGGCGCGAAAAACCCTTCTTCGCCAGGAAAATCAAGGAGATCCCGCCTGCGCTGGACTTCGAGGGCGCACTATCCGGAGAAGGCATGTCCGTCATCGCGGAGATAAAGAAGGCCTCCCCTTCCGCAGGGATAATCTCATACCATTTCAGGCCCCTGGAAATCGCAATGGCATACCGCAAAGGCGGCGCGGACGCAGTAAGCATCCTGACCGACGAGACGTATTTCAAAGGCAGCATCGGCATAATCACGCTGGTCAGGAAGGTGCTCAGGAACATTCCGGTGCTCCGCAAGGACTTCATCATCGACGACTCGCAGATATTCGAGACCAGGGCATATGGCGCCGACACATTCCTCCTTATCGCCGGCATACTTTCCCGGCAGCAGCTCGGGGAATTCATTCTTCTCGGAAGGGAGCTCGGCATGGAACCGCTTGTCGAAGTGCATTCCGAGTCCGAACTCGAGGACGCTGTCGCCTGCGGCTCGCACATAATCGGAGTCAACAACAGGAACCTCCGCACCTTCGAGCTGAACCCCTCTCTTTCAAAGAAGCTCGTGGCAAAGATCCCCGCATGCTCCATTGCAGTCTCGGAAAGCGGAATAAAGTCACCGGATGACACCGCATTCCTGCATTCCATAGGATTCAACGCCGTGCTTGTCGGTGAGACGCTCATGCGCTCCGGCAAGGAGAACTGCGGCAGGATCATTTCCGAATTCAAACAAACAACATGACACGGTGGAACCCATGAGAACTTTCAGCCTTTACCTGTTAGCCGTCACAGCGCTTGTCGTTGCCGTGGCGTCATCATCCTGCAAGTCCGGCCAGAACCAGAAAGTGGTTATCGGCATGACCACGACTGCGGAACATTTCCCTAAGATAAAGGAGGTCAACGCCGAACTCGACATAGTGTCCCCGCTGCGGACATTCACGCTCGACCAGCCGGCGCTCTTCATACTGCGCCTGACCAACCTGTCCGAGAAGAGGCTGATCATCTATGAATGGAAGATGATAGACGACTACAATGCCAGGATGTATGTCGCGCCATGGACGGAAGGACAGCCAATCCCGTCCAATGACAAATGGATCTGCCTGAAGCCGGAAATAAAGAATCCAAGGCTGATGACACTCGACCTCGGGCAGACGAATTCGACCATCATCGAGAAGACCATTGATTTCAAGAAGGATGTGGTAAAGGGCGAATCCGACCAGCCGAGGACATATCTCGTCTATGGCGAACTCAACCTGGAATCAATCCCCCTCAGGACTGCCCCTGCAAAGGTCGTGATCCTGCCGTAGGGACGGTGTAATATCACTTAGCCGCTTTTTTCAACTATTTCCCTATGGAAAGAGCAAGGCGGAAGCCGAAGCAACTCCCTTCATAATCCCTATCGTTGAGGTTTCGTCTGTAAGAGCGGCAATATCCGGAATCGCGGTCAAAGCTTGCACCACGATGTACTCTAAATGAACCTTTAGCGGGTCCAGTCGGATCGGTTACTTCTCCTGTAGGATAATCTCCAAGCCAGTCAGAGCATCTTTCCCATACATTACCTAAAGCATCATAAAGTCCCCAGGAATTTGGTTTTTTCTTCCCGACTTCATGTGTAATTTTATCACTATTCTTATCATACCAGCAAATTTCAGCAATATTTTCATCATATTTTTCACCTTCAGTGCCAGCACGGCAGGCATACTCCCATTCAGCCTCAGTTGGAAGACGAAATACCTGAGCCGACTTACTATTTAACTTTTTAATGAATTCTTGACAATCGATCCATGACACACTATCAACCGGACCGCCTTTGCCAACATTTTTAAACGCAGAAGGATTCGCCTTCATAACCTTCTCCCACTGTCCTTGCGTCACCTCAAAAACACCGATGTAGAAATCCTTGGTCAAATTCACTTTATGCTGTTTGCCAGTTTCGCCCATCATGAAGGAACCTGCGGGGATACGCCGCATGACCAGCTTATCTGTTTTAAATGTATCTTTCGTTAACAAACCCACAGGTGCGGAGGCGGAACTAGTCACGCTACGGGTTGCCAAATCCACTATCAGATATTCACTGCCGGGTGTTGCTTTCGGCTGTATCCCTGATACCTCAGCGTCTGAGGCCGCCTGCGTCACACGCTTCTCCACCTTTACTTTGTCGAGGCCACCTAGCTCGGGCAGGATTTTCTGGTATTGAGTGGCAGCACGGGACATTATTGCGGATTTCGCGGGTTTTGATTTTTCCTTGTCTGCAACGTCCCACCATTTGTCAGCAGATTTCATGGTTGAAGCCGTGTCCTTTGCTGCTAGGTCAAGTTCTACGGCCTCCTTGTAGTCCTTATCGGAGCCCTTTGCGAGCATCGGAAGCCCCTTGTCCCAGTCACCCTTGCTGAAACAGATATATTTCCCGACCGCTAAATTCGCATCCGGATCATCGGGATTTGCCTTGAGCTTCTCGATTGCTACTGAGACGCTTTTCAATCCGTTAACTGCTTCTGCCGCTGCTTTCTTCTTGTCGGCGGCCTTTGTGATGAGCGCGGTGTTCTTGGCTTTTTTGGCCACTGCATCGGCACTTGTGCAGAGAATTGAAACAGTTGAAAAGTCATCTGCCAACATCGCCTCATCAGCGAGTTTGAGATATTCATCAGCAAGCGTTGACAGCAATTCAGGAGTCGGCCTGGCAGAGGATTTCTCTGCCAACTCGAACATCTTTATTCGCAAAGGAAGCAAATCACCTGCGAACTTAGCAGCAATGAGTTTTGACGCCTCCGAAACTGCAGCGATATTTCCGGCTTCTCCAGCGATTCTCGCAGATTCTGTAATCAACACATAAACCATCGCAGGATTGTTCGCAGGATCAGCAGCCTGTCCCAGAAGTTTCTTCGCAAGTTCAGTGCGGCTCTCCGGAGTCTTTAGATTCTTATATTCATCCTTGAAGACATCCTTGACGGTCGCCATGGCAGCCTTTATCTCATCAGCAGCCGGCAGCGGAGACTTCGCATCCTGTGATAGCAGCACTACTGAAAAGAAGGCGGCAATCAGAAATACAGTTGTGATTTTCATGTTTGTCACTCCGTTTATTTTCCTTGAGATTTGCCTGTGTCTATTTTAAGGTTAATTTCTTTCTGGAGATCCTGCAAATAATCCGGTGATTTATTTTCTGGAACTGGAGCTGGGACTGCTGCCTTGTCCTGTTTTTTTGCCAGTTTCGCAGCTTCATCGGCATCGCGTTTTTTCTGTTCTGCAAGCTTTCTCTCATTCTCGCTTTTAAGATTTTCCTCATCAAAAGCCTTTTTCGCATTTTTCAGCTTAGTTATTTCAGGATTTACCATGAGCTCGTATTTCGTGCCTTTAATGGAGTCCTGAATTTTTGTAAAATTCGCAATTGCACCGTCAAAATCTTTCTTGTCATTAATCGCTTTCTTTGCAAAATCAGCAGCCAATTCCCAAACCAATGTCGCCTTTTGCTCTTTTTCAGCCTTATCTTTCATTGATTTTGCCTGTTCATCAGCTTTGCGTCTTGCGTCATCATTAGTTTTCGCCTCCTGTGTGAGACGAACCTTCTCAGCATCGGCAATCCGTCTTGATTCCTTTGCTTTACTTGTCATAATTATAACAGTAACAATTGCAACAAGCAGGATAATGGCGGCCACCAATATTATCTTTAACCAATTCCCATGCGTCTCTGCAGTAACAACTACATGTTCGGGTATTCCGCTTGGATGTACCTTGGCAAGTGGAGGCGCCTTCACTATCTTCCTGCGATTCAACGCCTGGCTCTGTGTCATCTGCATTATTACAGAGTCTCCTGCGCCAGGGCGCTCCGTCAGAGGGTATTTACCGCTCATGACAAGGTCTATGTCGCGGATCACGTCCTCCCAGTTCGACTGGCGGTTTTCCGCCTTTTTTGACATCATTATTTCAAGCAATGCAGAACATTCATTGGAAATATCCGGATTCTTCTCCTGTGGAGGCGGAAATGGATCAGTAATGTGTTTTGTAAGTATCCCCATCGCGGTGGTCGCATCATACGGGACTTCGCCGGTGACAAGATGATAAAGAGTTGAGCCAAGGGAATAGATATCGGAGCGGCAGTCGATGTCTGCATCTGCGCGAGCCTGTTCCGGACTCATATAATGTGGAGTCCCGATGATCATTCCGGTCATGGTAAGATTTTTCTCCTCCGAGACACTCTTTGATATTCCCATGTCCATGAGCTTCACAATCTTTTTTGCATCGATCATGATATTGGCAGGTTTTATATCGCGATGCAGGAT
>CAZDNQ010000399.1:0-4844 GCA_964506605.1 uncultured Victivallis sp.
TTTTTCTTCATGAATCATATTTTAGCTGATATGCCATGCATTCCTTGACTTGAGTCTCATTTATTAGCACGATAGTCTCATGGCAGGAAAGCGACATAAAGGACATAAGGGGCATAAATTAATTTTTTAATTAATTGGATTGGTGCTTTTCGCGGTATTTGAGCCGTGCCTGGAACATCCGTTCGCGGAGACCGCCGTTTTCAATGAAATCCTTTTCAAGGCGTCCGATTTGATTGCTCAGGAGGGTGCTGGTCACCTTGATGAGGCCTATGATGACGTTCGCTGATATCTCAGACTCGGGGTTTTCAATGCCTTTGCGGAAGGTCTCGTAATCTGCGTCAGGCTTTCGGTTGAGATCCCTAAGTCGTTTCGCGTAACGATGCTCTTTCGGCCACTCCTGAAGCTTACGGTTCCGAAGGAAATCACGATAATCCTCCAGGAGCTCCTCCAGGCTGGCCCTGGCCACATTCGTCAGCTTCAACTCGGTCTCCTTTGATGTCGCGGAAGCCATGCTCCCTTCTATGATATTCTGCTTTCCGGAACGGGCGGCCTGGATCATCTGGTCATATGTCCTGTCACTTTTCTTGTAGAAGCGGTCACAGAAATAGACCGTCGCCTGATAGACTATGAGTGATTTCTTATAGGAGAGGAGATTCTTATAGCCACCGTGAGACGGTATAAAGTGCTCGGGCATGGAAATTCCCCCAATTACAAAGACTTAAAGGACATAAAGGACGAAAAAGACAATACAAATTAGTTCCTTGTTTTTCATTTTCCAGTTTTTCATTTAGGTCCTTTTCGTCCTTTTAGTCATTTGTCATATTTGCAAACCTCCCCTACCCAATCTCAATTACCTTCATGAAAAGGCAAGTTCAGCGCACGTTGCCGGAGGGTTTCCCGCTCGAGATAAACCTACAGTACCCGCAGGGGCCTGTGAACCTCCACGGACACGGGTTCGACGAGCTCGTCGTGGTCCAGCGGGGAAAGGGCGTGCATTTCACCGAAGACGAGTCCTACGAGATCTTCGCGGGCGACGTCTTCATCATACGCAAGGGGCGGAGCCACGGCTACCGCGACACCTCGAACATGCATATCGTCAACATTCTTTTCCATCTCGACGCCATGAACATGCCCAGGGGCGAGATAAAGAAGCTGCCCGGATACCATGCCCTCTTCATGATCCAGCCGGAGATAAGGGGGCAGGCGCGTTTCGAGCACCGCCTCCAGCTGACGCCGGAACAGCTCGCGCACGCATCTGGCATTGTCGAGGACATAGAGAACGAGACGAAAAGAAGGACGCCGGGCTACGAGTTCATGGCGACAGCGCACTTCATGCGGCTAGCGGGCTTCCTTTCAAGGTGCTATTCGAAGATGTATGAGAGGAACCAGAGCCCGCTGCTGAAGTTCGCAAACGTAATCAGCCACATCGAACAGCATTTCCGCGAGCCTCTGGACATCCCACGCCTTCTGAAGATATCCTCGATGTCGCGCAGCTCCTTCTTCAGGTCGTTCAAGAAGTCCACCGGCTTCTCGCCGATAGACTACCAGCTGCGCCTGCGGATCTCGCACGCCTCACGGCTGCTGAAGGGCGGAAGCATATCCGTGAAGGAGGCGGCGTTCGCGTCAGGCTTCACCGACAGCAACTACTTCAGCCGGCAGTTCAGGAAAATCCGCGGACATCCGCCGAAGTCGGAGAGGAAGTAGGTACGTGCTTCAGCATGTACCATCTTAATTAAAATTATGGGACAGGCTCCCTTCGACAAGCTCAGGACAGGAAAGCCCGTCCCTACTTGCCGAATATCGCCTTCGCAGCCTCGGCGTAGCACTCCGGAGACGATCCATAGGTCAGGATCACCGTCTTGAACTCCGGCTTCACCGCCTGGGGATAATGAGTGTTCGCCACGACTATTATCGGCTTCTTCGTCATCTTGTGGAGCCGCTGTATGAAGTCGCCGCCGTCGGCCGACCTGCGGAAATAATAGTTCGTCGCGACGATCATCTCGGTCTCGCCAAGACGTTTCTTGATCCTCTTCACATCGTCCTCGCTGAAGTCCATCGATGTCTCGACATTGATCACGTTGTCCGAATGTTTCAGCATCTGCTCCCAGAGGAGCGACGGATGGCATTCCTGCGTGTTCACCAGCCTGTGCAGCGGATTGATCTGCTCGATCAGGAGGATCTTCTTTGACTTGGAGACCGGCAGCAGTTTCTGCTTGTCACGCAGTATCACCTGCACTTTCTTCGCTGCGGATTTCGCAATGTTTATCACCTTCGGATCCCTGATACCTTCGCTCGCCTTCTTCACATCCCGTATTCCGCCGTTCCTGAAGAAGCCATAATCATACTTCACTGAAAGCGTCCGGGCAATGGCATCATCAAGACGCGATTCCTTCAGCTTCCCATTCTTCACAGCTTTCACGAGTCCCGGAATGACTTCGTCGATCAGCGGACTCTCCTCCCTGAGGAGAATCAAATCGTTTCCAGCGTTCAAGGATCTCAGGCATGCTTCGACTATCTCGAACTTCGCGGCGATTCCGCCCATCGTGATGTCATCGGTGGTGACAGTGCCTTTGAATCCGAGTTCGTTCTTGAGGATATCTGTGATGAAGACCTTTGACAACGAAGCCGGAAGCCCGGAAGGATCGATTGCGGGATATGCGGTGTGGGCCGTCATCACGCACGGGAGCGGAATCCCCTTGTCGATCATCTCCGCGTAGGGTCTTATATGGTCTTCCATCATCTTCTTCCTTGAAAGCTTGATGACCGGCAGGCCATGATGGGCATCCTGCGACGAGGCGCCGCGTCCGGGATAGTGTTTTCCTGTCGCAACAATTCCGCCTTCCTTGAACCCTTTCAGCGCCGCCGAGACAAATTTCACCACCTCGTCAGTCTTCTCGGAATAGCTCCTGATGCCGATCTCTGGATTCATAGGCTCGGTATTGACGTCGATCACCGGCGAATGCAGCCAGCTGACTCCGAGCGAGGTGAGTTCACGCGCCACTGCCCACGCGACATCGTGCGCGAGCTTCGTATCGCCGGTGCGGCCTATTCCTCCGCATGAGGGGAAGAATCTTATTCCATCTCTTGGATAGTCCGCGCTCGCATCTCCTTCCATGTCCATCGTGATGTGCACAGGAATCCCGAGATCATTGTTGAGGGCCGCCTTCTTCATGGTATTCAGGAAGGCGCAGTATTCCTCGTTCGTGCAGTACTGCACCGGAAGTCCGGGTACGAAATCTTTGACGGTGCCCGTGGGGTAGCGTATCACCCTGTGCGCGAATTTCGGAGAGGTGGCATATGGATCATAATATGCAGTCTTTATCCTGAAGGTCAGCCCGCAGCGTATCCCCGCCGGACAATATCTCTTTATCCTCTCGATGATCGTCGGGGTGATCATCGTGCCGGTGAACCCGATCACGAAACACTGCCCGACCTTCTGTTCAAGTGTCATCTTCCCGATGAGCCTGCTGATCATTTCAGACTTGCTGGACATAAGAACTCCCCTTATTTAACTTTAACAAGTTGACAGGATGACTGGATTGACAGGATAAATTGAATTCATAATATCATGAAGTCAATAGAAAAATTGGTTTCGATCTCATTTCTGATCTTCCATCCCCTTGGGATCATATTTCTTCGCCCATTCGAGCACAGGTGCTGACAACCCCTTGAGATGGTTGTCACCTATAGACAGGTTCTTGAGTTTCTTCAGATTGGCGATCTCCTCTGGCAGAGCGCTGAGATCATTCTGGTTCAGGAGCAGTTCCTCCAGCTCGGTGCACTTTCCAATTGCGGGAGATATTTTTTTCAGGAGCGGATATGTCAGAGTTCGGTCTCCATACAAATGCAGCTTCTTAAGTGCGGTCAGCGTTCCAATTGCATCTGGCAGTTCCGATATTCCTCCTTCCTGGAGGAACAACTCGGTCACCCGGCCATTGCTGACAACTGCCACGCTTTCAACCTTCTTTTTGGGCAGCTGGTTCGCGTCGAGGATGCTTCGTACAGCCTTGTAGTCGGAACTGTCCGGCGGCAATATCTCTGCAACAGTCTTGGATGGCTTTATCTCTTCAGTCTTTGAAGCCGCCTTCCCGCTCACGGCATTCGGAGTCTTCTGCTCAAAGGCCTCCTTCAGCACCAGAAGAAAACCCTTTGCAAGCATTGTTTCACCGGCCTCGAGATTGGGATGAACTTCGGCGGGATCGGCGCTGTATTCCGGACAATAAAAGTGCCCTGCCCTGAAATCGTCGCTTAGTATCGCCCCCATGTCGTACAGCGGCGCCTTCCCCTTGTAGCGGGCACGGACAAGTTCGCTGAACTCATGTGCCTTCTCATTGTCCTTGGCATATTTCGGCCCCATGAATCCGGCGGTCACATAGATGAAACGGGTTTTCGGGAAGTCTTTTCTCCACTGGTCCATGGCATCAGCATATGTTTTAAACGCATCAGTCGTCGCGGTATGGTAGAATATGATCACGGCATCAACCTTATCTCCGAACTTATGGGGAGCCTTGCGAAGAAGAGTGTCCATCTCCTCCACGCGCTTTGTGTGGGGATAATATGTCGCCATGAAATGCTCGAAGTTCGTGTCCTTGAACGCGTCTGCGGGAATTATGCCGAGATCGCCTCCGGCCTTGAACACGTCATACCGCTTGTATGATGAGAGGAACTCGTACTTCTTGTCCTTCTTCGCCAGGGCAGAGAGCCCCTTGTACATGTTCAGTCCGAATGAACGGCTCGCGAAGAGTATCTTCTTCGTCCGGAGCATGTCCATGTCCTTCTCCGTGATCTCCGAGAAGCGCTCCTTGACCGCCTTCGAATCCACGTATGGCGCACCATCCGATTTT
>CAZDNQ010000400.1:0-4843 GCA_964506605.1 uncultured Victivallis sp.
TCCTGGATGATCTTGTCAAGCAGGATGTCAACCCCCCTCCTATGGACGCATGAAACAGGAAATATCCTGTCAAAACCAAGTCTTGAAAAGCTCCCGGCTTCGCCGTCTATAGTTTCATTGTCGGACTTGTTGACTATTAGAAAAACCTTCTTTCCGCTCGCGCGGAGCTTGTTCGCGATATCCATGTCAAGGGCGGTAGGTCCTGCGGTGACATCGACAACCATGAGCAGGATCTCAGCACTGTCTATGGCGATATCGACCTGTTCCTTTATTTCGGAATCCCATATGCCCATGTTCTTCTTCTGCCCGCCGTACATTCCGAGTCCGCCGGTGTCGATGATCTGGAAATGCCTGTCATTCCATCTCGCCGGGGCGGCGACACGGTCGCGGGTGACCCCGCTTTCCTCGTGGACTATCGCCAGGCGGCGCTTGAGAATGGCATTGAAGAGCGAGGACTTGCCCACATTCGGGCGCCCCACTATAGCAACTGTCGGAATTTTCGGTGTTGAATCAGTCATGTTAACCACAGAGGCACAAAGTTTTTATTAGTAAAACGAATTTAATAATCTATCATGCTTTTGCTGATTTTCGCTCATGCATCGAGGAATTCGCAGTGGAAAAGCCTTCTGGAGGGCACGGGTCAACCGTGAACTCCGACAAATCTCAAGCCTTGATTTAATTGCCGGCTGGACGCCGGCGCTTCCTCCTTCGTCAGAGCACTTCGGAGGACAGGCCGTTAAATTGCATGTTTCAAATTTCGAATTTCAAGTTACGAGTTACCAGTTACTTCGTGCTTCACACCGCAGCGCGGGCAGATCAGCGACTTCGAGGAGAAGAGCGGTGGGACTTTTATGCGAAGTCCGCAGGCGCAGTTGATGAAGCTGAACTTGTTCGCACGAAGGAGGATGTCGTTTGCGTCGCGGGCCTGCTGCTTCATGTCCATTTCCGGCTGCGGCTTCCTGATTCCGCGGAGCTCCAGCTCCTCTGCCGAACGCAGGTCCCTGCCGCTTATCAGATTGGCGCCCCTCAGGTTCTCGTACGCCTTGTTGTATTCTCCGAACCCGGCGCCGGAAGCCATGGACCTGAGGATCTTTATCCTTTCAGATGTCGGAGGATGCGTGCTGAAAAAGCTGAAGGCCTCGTTTCCGCTTGCCTTGTTCAGAGGATTAATTATGTACATCGGCGCGGTGACGCGGTTCGCCGACTCCAAGGGAACCACCGAGCGGGAAATCTTTTCCAGGGCTGAAGCAAGGCCTTCCGGATATCTTGTAAAGACAGCCGATGACGCGTCGGCGAGGTATTCACGGCTCCTTGAACATGCAAAATAAAGGAGGTTGGCAAGGACTGGCGCGAGTATCGCAAGGACTATTGCCACAATAAAAAGGATAATCTGCAGCTGGTTGGAATTTGAAGAGCTCGAACGCCTGCGCCCCATCCCCCCGTAGAACATGCTGCGGGTGAACACGTCGGCGAGGATGACAATCACGCCCAGCATGATCCCGGCGATGGTCATGAACCGGCTGTCCTGGTTCTTGATATGCCCGATCTCGTGGGCGACCACTCCCTGGAGTTCGTCGCGGGAGAGTATCGAGAGCAGACCGGTCGTGACGGCGACGGCGGCGTTCTGCGGGGTTCCGACGGCAAAAGCATTGGGGGAACGGCTTTCCATGATGAAGACCTTCGGCATCGCAGGAAGCGCGGCGGCGATCCTCATCTCCTCTACAATATTATAGAGCTGCGGGGCGTCGTCATGCTTGACTTCGCTGGCTCCGGAAAGCGCAAGAAGGATGTCCTTGCCTCCGGCGACGGCGACAATTGTCAGGATGAACCAGATTATTCCGGCGAGCATGACTCCGCCTAGGATGCCTTCCTGGCGGCCTTCAAACACCGCGCCGCCGATCGCAGCGCCGAGGACGGCAAGGAGCACTCCCATGAAGACGATGAGAAATGCCGACTTGGTCTTATTGCGCTGTATCGCCTGCCACATATACTATTTTCGATTGATGATTTGTGATTGCCGACATTGGATTTTAAAGCTCAGGAACAATAAACGGTATCCCTAAGTGGTACCACTAAAGCCAGAAAATATTTTCCGGCCTTGTGCCTATGCGCCTATGTTCCTTTGCAGCTATTTCTTTAGAACTTGACCGCCGGCGCTTCGCGCTGGGCCTGGTCTTTCAGCTCAAACAGGTCCATAGCCGTGAAACCGCCGACATTGGCGACGATGTTCGAGGGTATGACCTGTATCCTGGTATTGTAAATCATGACCTGATCATTGTAGGCCTGCCGTGAGAAGGCGATCTTGTTCTCAGTGGAAGAGAGCTCCTCCTGGAGCGCAAGGAAATTCTGGTTCGCCTTGAGTTCGGGATATGCCTCCGCGACCGCCATCAGTCGGCTGAGGACTCCTGAAAGCTCGCCCTCGGCCTTCGCCTGCGCGGCGACACCGCTGGCCTGCACTGCGGCTGCCCTGGCCTTCACGACGGCCTCGAAAGTTCCGCTCTCATGCTTCGCGTATCCCTTGACAGTCTCTACAAGGTTCGGAATGAGATCATGCCTGCGCTTGAGCTGCACATCTATCTGCGCCCAGGCGTTCTTCACCTGGTTGCGAAGTCCGATTAGCCCGTTGTAGGTCATGAGGAACCAGAGCCCGACCAGGATGATGAGCCCGATGAAAACGATTGCAACCAATCCGACTGCTGCTGTAGCCATGTCTATTTCTCCTTGTTAAATTATTTTTTCTTGAAAACTGAAGCCAGGAATTCCGAGAGCTTCCCGCTGGCGCCCTGCGCCGACATTATCTGTTCCAGCTCCCCCTTGTCGAACCATAGGCCATGGTTGTGCGGGCATTTGTCTATTTCGACAGCTGGCTCTATGGAAAGTTCCACCGGCCGCATCTTTTTCCTGCATACCGGGCACTTCCTGCCATTTGGCGGACTGTCGGCCTTCTTCAGATCCGCAATCAATCCCGCCACCGGTTTTGAGGTACCATTTTCCGGCTGGAGGAGCAGTTCAAGCTCCCCTTCATCGAGCCAGACACCTCCGCACAGATGGCAGAAGTCAATCTCGATCCTGCTGTATTCCAGAATCAGCATTTCATCGTTGCAGCTTGGGCAAAGCATGTCCTGGCACTCCGGGGTTTCAGGCGCTTTCCTGCAGCCGGTCTACTGCGCCGTATATGAAGACATGGAAGGAAATATAAGTAAGCAGGAGGCCCAGTATGAACGGCATGAAGACCGGAGTCTTGAGCCCGGTGTCAATCACGGCGTCGTCCACATTCCTGGGATTGTAGTAGACCTTGATCTTCTGGTCCACCTGATATTTTTTAAGCAGGTCCTTTATCTGGTCCTCTGTGCCGGAATAATAGGTGTCGCTGAAGTCGAACCACTTATAGAAGTCCAGATAAGCTATCTTGTTGGAGGTATAATACTTGTCGCCGACCATGTATTCATATACAACATACGGCCGCAGCACTTCCTTTGTCTTGTTTTCAGGTATGTCCTCGGCGTCCACCGCGAAAGAGTGGAGTATTTGCCCCTGGACGGAAGGCCATGCATTGCATCTGGATACTTTTACAATCAAAGACACTCCGTAGAAGGAGACCACGAGCCCGCACAGGAGAATGAACCCCGCGCAAATTTTCCTTGAAAGGGCGATTTTCATGGTCATATCCCGGTTTTTGCCTGTTTTGAATGGTAAAAATACATGAGTTACTTAAATTTTCCAATATTCAGGCTATAGTATCGGCTCAATTGACAAATAAACATGGAGCTCATGATATGACAGACAATGATGTCCTTAACCATTTTATGAAGTCCGGAGCCCTGCTCGAAGGGCACTTCCAGCTGAGAAGCGGACTCCATAGCAACCGTTTCTTCCAGGCCGCGCTGGTACTGCAGTACCCCGATATCGCGGAAAAACTGTGCGCGGAGCTCGCTGACAAGTTCAAGGGGACCAAAGTTGACGCAGTACTCTCACCAGCCCTCGGTGGACTGATCGTCGGACAGGAAGTCGCGCGCAGGATCGGCTGCAAGGCCATATTCGCAGAGAAGGAGAATGACAATCTCGTCCTGAGACGCGGTTTCTCCATATGCAAGGGCGACAAGATACTGGTGGCTGAAGATGTCGTGACCAAGGGAGGACGCGTCGACCAGACAGTCAAGCTCGCAAGGTCTTTCGGCGCAGATGTCGTCGGCATAGCCGTCATAGTCGACAGATCCGCCGGCGATGTGAAGTTCGATGTCCCGTTCAAAAGCCTGCTCAAGCTGCATTTCGACGCATTCGAACCTGCGAAATGCCCCCTGTGCACCGGCAAGGTGCCGCTTGTCAAACCCGGCTCGAAATGATGAAGTGACCATAAAATGATCAATTACCTCCTAAGCAAGATTTTCGGTTCCAAGTCCCTCCGCGACATGAAGAAGCTCATGCCCATCGTCGCAAGGATAAACGAAATCGAAAAGGCATATCAGAGTATTACAGAGGACCAGCTCAAGGCGAAGACACAGGAGTTCAAGGACAGGATCCAGAAGGGCGAATCCCTTGACAGCATACTTCCCGAGGCCTTTGCGGCCGTCAAGAATGCATGCCGCAGGCTCATGGGAACAAAGATCATGGTCTGCGAACAGGAACGCAACTGGGACATGATCCCTTTCGATGTCCAGCTCATGGGTGGCATAGTTCTGCACAGGGGCAACATCGCAGAAATGGCGACAGGTGAGGGAAAAACCCTGGTGGCCACGCTTCCACTCTATCTGAACGCGCTCACCGGCAGGAACTGCCAGCTTGTCACCGTCAACGACTACCTCGCCAAGCGCGACTCCGAATGGATGGGCGCCATATACAAGTA
>CAZDNQ010000401.1:0-4842 GCA_964506605.1 uncultured Victivallis sp.
TAAGAGTCGCGGAACGCGGCGCCGATCTGCTGCTGCAGGAATATGCGCCCATCCTCGTACTGTCAGGCGGCCTTGGAAACCTGACACGGGGTATCTGGACACGTCCGGAAGCGATGATATTCAAGGATGTCGCCCTCAGAAAAGGTGTTCCGGAGAACAGGATAATAGTCGAGGACTCATCCACCAACACCGGTGAGAACGCATTGTTCTCCATGAAGCTCCTCGCCGAGAACAATATTTTCGCCGACAAGGTGATCCTCGTGCAGAAGCCGTATATGGAGAGGAGGACCTTCGCCACCTTCAAGAAGCATTATCCTAAGATATGGGCTTTTGTCACATCCCCGCAGATCGCCTTTGACGACTATCCGAACGACGAGATATACTTTTCCGACCTGGTGAACATAATGGTCGGCGACCTCCAGCGGATAATACTGTATTCCGCAAAAGGCTTCCAGATACACCAGGAAGTTCCCGCCGAAGTCCTGGATGCATTCGAAAGACTCAAGTCGGCGGGCTTCATAAAGAACCTGATAGACTGATCTTTTCTCACGCCCGCTTCGCTCAAGCCGCAAAGCCGCAACGTCTTCAGGCAGGAATTAGCGCCGCGGATTTTCAGCTGTAACCTTTGAGCGCTTTGCGCCTTTGTGCGAGAACATATGGGCCGTGAGATTTCTGTTTGACGAATGAAAAATTCCGGCGGCGTGTTATATTTCATGAACTAATCAATTTTTTCAAAAAGCGGGGAGAGCGGTGGCCAAGAACAGAGTCATGGTGATAGACGACGAATATACGCTGCTCAGGCTGGTGCAGATGCTCCTGACCCGCAAGGGATATGAGATCACCGTCGCGCTGTCATCTGCTGACGGGCGAAACCTGCTTACCAAGAACGGGCCCGTTGATGCGATTGTACTGGACCTGATGATGCCGAAGGAGAGCGGTTTCGCGTTCCTCGAATGGAAGGATGTCCAGCCCGAGGAGATAAAGAGGATTCCAGTCATAATCAATACCGCCAAGAACCTGAAGGATGAGGAGCTCGCCTTCCTCCAGCCGCGCTGCGCAAGGATCGTCATGAAGGAGATGAACTTTACCGAGAACCTGACCGCCCAGATTGACGCGCTGTTCAAGCCCAAGGATGAGAACCAGCCCGTACAGGAAGCGACTACGCCTGCACCTGCCGCCCCGGCATGAACGTATAAGCCTGGAACCCGAGCGTAGCGAGGTTGCAATAAGGCGATAGTCGAAATTTCAATTCATTTTTATCTCTTTGCGCCTCTGTTCGAGGAAATATCTGGTTGCTCCAGCTGCATTGGGATGTGGTCCTTCATCCTGCGGAAGCCGAGATTCCTGTAGAATTTCTCGGTGCCGGGCTGCGCGACAAGCGCGATCCAGTCGATTTTCCTTGCGTGGAGCTCTTTGACGATAGCAGTGATTATTTCCGCGCCGATCCCATGGCCACGGTATCTCTTCAGGACGACCACATCCTGGATATAGGCGTCGCTGGAACCGTCGGAAAGAGCCCGTCCCATCCCGATCATTTCGCCGTCGTGGAATGCGGCTGCGAAGCAGCAGGAGTCCTTTACGATCCTGTCGATGAAGGTAATATTCCTTGCATAGGAGGGTTTCCACCAGCCGGCATCCTTGTAGAGCCGTATGATATCTTTCCTGGCCGCCTTGCGGATCATCCGTATTTCAATGTCAGCTGTCTTCTTCATTCTGGGAAGATGATGTCATGGATGAGCCGCCTGCCGCCTGTCATGAGTCCGCTGGAGATCGGCCGTTTCATGGTGTTTCCTTATTGCCTTCCGCCATTTTCCCCTTGAGGAACTTGGTCATTTTCAGATCATATGAATTAATATGATTTTCAAGCCATCCGAAAAGAAAGGCTTTCAACTCGCCAGAGATTCCGGCAATATCCTTGCTCTTGCCCAGGGCGCTGGACATCCGATCAATGTTCTCACGGAAATACGCGTGCGCCTTCATGTGCTCCTCCAGACCCGGGCAGGAGGATATCTTCATAAGCAGTTCCTCGGTGTCAAAATGCACTTTTGCATAATTCGTGAAATAGCCGAGGCATTTCATGAAATCCAGATCGCTGAGTTCAGATTTCTCAATCTTGTCAAGAAGAGTGTTCAGCCGTTTGAAATATTCACGGTGCTGCTCGTCGACCAGCTCAATTCCGGTCTTGACCCATTTCTCATTTATAAAGTGCATAAGTTCCCTCTGTCGTTGCCGCTGAGGGCGACGACGGAATGTTCACGGACGGAGCCTTTTATTTTTTGCCTGCCAGCAGTTCGTTTATGGATTTCGCGGCACGGCGACCTTCGCCCATGGCGAGGATCACGGTTGCTGCGCCAAGAACGATATCGCCGCCGGCATAAACCCTGTCAATCGATGACTTCTGGTTCTCGTCGACTATTATGTTGCCCCACTTCGTGGTGGTCAGGCCTTCTGTGGTCTGCTTGATTAGCGGATTCGAATCGTTGCCAATGGCGACGATGACAGTATCGAAGTCGACTATGAACTCGCTGCCCTTGACTTCGACAGGCTTGCGGCGTCCGGAACTGTCAGGTTCGCCAAGCTCGTAGCGGAGGCATTCCATGTGCGTGACGCAGCCGTATTCGTTTCCGATGAGGCGTTTTGCATTCTCAAGGGTGTGGAATATGACTCCCTCCTCCTTGGCGTGTCCGACCTCCTCTATTCGTGCCGGCATCTCCTTTTCGGTACGCCTGTAGATGAGGTGTACTTCCTCGGCGCCTAGGCGGATGGCGGTCCTTGCAGCGTCCATCGCGACATTTCCGCCGCCCAGTACTGCGACTTTCCTGGACGCATAGATTGGAGTGTGCGCCTTCTCCTTGTCGTATGCCTTCATCAGGTTCGACCTGGTGAGATATTCGTTCGCTGAAAATACACCGACCAGGTTTTCACCTTCGATGTTCATGAACTTCGGAAGTCCGGCGCCGGTACCCACGAACACGGCCTGGTAGCCGTCCTTGTCCATGAGATCCCGCAGCTTGCGGGTCCTGCCGATCACGAAATTAGTCTTGATCTCCACTCCCATCGCGGTGAGGGTGTCGATCTCCATCTGCACTATCTTCTTCGGAAGACGGAATTCCGGAATGCCGTAGATCATGACGCCGCCCGGCTTGTGGAAAGCCTCGAATATGGTGACGGCATGTCCTTCCCTTCTTACGTCCGCCGCGACGACCAGGCTTGCCGGCCCGCTGCCTATGACAGCTACCTTCTTGCCGGTCTCAGGCTTGACTTCCGGCGCCTTCATCTTGCCGTTGTCGCGCTCCCAGTCGGCAACGAACCTCTCGAGTCGTCCAATAGAAACTGATTTCTCGACGTCCTTCAGGGATTTGCCGATAGTGCAGGGCTCCTGGCACTGGGTCTCCTGCGGACAGACACGTCCGCAGACAGCGGGCAGGAGGCTGTTGCGCTTGATAATATCGATGGCCTTCTGGAAATCACTTTTTGCTATGGCATCGACGAATCCCGGTATGTCGATCTTAACAGGGCACCCGGATATGCATGGTGCGTTCTTGCACTGGAGGCAGCGTGTCGCCTCGAGCCTCGCCTGGTCGGCGGTATATCCAAGCGCCACCTCGGACATGTTCCTGCTTCTGACCTTCGGATCCTGCGCGGGCATCTCCTGTGCGGGGATTGCAAGCCTGTCCTTAGGTTTCAGAGGTTCAGTCCTGGCCATGACTTCGGCAAGCCTGTCCTTTGCGAGTTTCGCAAGTTCAGCGGGGCTGTGATGGGGATGTGTTTCAGCTGTGCTCATGTGTGGCTCCTTGCAGTTTCGATCTGTGGATTGAGCTGGCAATCCTTCTCGTCGTGGTGCTTTTCCTGCTTCTTATAGGAGTTGAGCCGCTTCATCATGTTGTCAAAATCTACAAGATGTCCGTCGAACTCCGGCCCGTCAACGCATACGAACTTGGTCTCCTTTCCGACCGTGACACGGCATCCGCCGCACATCCCAGTGCCGTCAACCATTATTGTATTGAGGGAGACGACTGTCGGAACGGCATATGGCTTGGTTGTCGCGGCGCAGAACTTCATCATGATCGGCGGGCCGATTGCGACCGCGAGATCAGGCTTGGGACTGCGTTCGCAGAGCTCCTTGAGAGGTTCCGTGACTAGAGCCTTCCTGCCGTAGGAGCCGTCGTCCGTGCAGATGATCAGCTCATCGGCTATCTTGCGCATCTCCTCCTCCATTATCACCAGGTCCTTGGATCTTGCGCCGATTATGATTACGACCTTGTTCCCGGCTTTCTTCATGCCCTGCGCGATTGGGTGCATGGGGGCGACGCCGATTCCACCGCCGACGCATACGACCGTGCCGAACTTCTCAATGTGCGTCGGACTTCCGAGCGGTCCCACAAGGTTGGCGATCCTGTCTCCGGCATTCAGCCTGGCCAGGTTCTTGGTCGTCTTGCCGACGGTCTGGAAGATTATGGTTATGCTGCCCTTCACAGGATCCGCATCCGCGATTGTGAGCGGTATTCTTTCCGCGTAGTCGTCGCTGAGGGAGAGTATTATGAACTGTCCCGGACGTCTTTCGGAGGCTATCAGCGGAGATTCGACCTGCATCATGTAGACATTTTCGGAAAGCTGCTTCTTCGACAGAATCTTATTCATTTTCCTTAAGTTCCCTCAGTGTTTCAAGTTCCTTCCTGGCATAGCGCTGTGCGATGCCGGGCTCCGGTTCAAAAATTATCTCGTCGTCGGTCTGCTGGCGGATCTTGCCCTTCATCTCCCTGCCGTTCTCCTTCAGCTTGATGTAGGTGTCGGCGATCCACATGTTGACGGGTTTCGGCCTGGCTATCTGGCCCTTCGTGA
>CAZDNQ010000402.1:0-4787 GCA_964506605.1 uncultured Victivallis sp.
ATCGGTCTTGTGGACGGAAGAGACGGGGTCCACCTGACCAGTTCCGACTGTACAATCCTCATTTCCGCCGGATCTCCAGAACCTTCGCCCCATTTCCACTCGAGTTTCCTGCCATTGATGATGGATGACTGGAACACCGGGCCGGCATCCCCTGCCACAGTATCTCCAAACAGCTTATGGCGTATGAAAGGATCGACTTGATCACGGTTTGGAAGCTTGGCGGGCGTGAACGATTTCCCCATTGATGCCGCAGTTATACGGCAGTACCGGAATGGATCTCCGTTGAATCCGTCATAGTCCCAGGCAGGCTCGATAAATCCACCTTCCTCAAAATCGTTCCACTGAGTGACGATTATCAGGTCAGGATCGACCTCTTTCGCCATGGCAAGCCCCTTTATATAGAACATTCCGTCTTCGGCATCCATCCGTCCTTTGCCCGTCTCTCCCCTGTCATTGTTGTTATTGAACTTGGAATATACGAGTATGCCGAGTTTCTTCCCGAATTTCTTCGTCATTTCCTTGGTTCTGAACAAATCTTTTCTCACATCTTCCCAGGGATGGGGACCCGCCCCAAAAGGCGGAGTATGTAGGAACCAGCTGCAGTTGGGGCCGAAGAGCATTTTTATCTGAGGGATCTTGAGATATTCTTCCACCGCACCCATCTCGACTATCCAATAGACCGGTCCGGCGGATTTTTCGACTTCGGACATGTAGGTCGCCATGTCCTTTGCGCTCATCCATTTGTTGGAGTTCTGGAAATAGTATACCGGCAACCCGTCCATCTTCTTCCAGCCGGGATGGGAACCATACGCCTTGACCAGCGAAGCAGTCCTCGATATTGTGTTCTCCAGCTGCTGGGACTTCGGATTGTTGCCCTTGCGGAACATGATCTCGTCATGGACGGCAATAGGATATTTCATCTTTTCGGCGATCGAGAGGGCTTTTTCAAAAATCGGAAGAGGGGTCAGATCGCTTCCATTGTCCCAGAGAGACGGCCATAAATGGATGTGCAGGCAGTCAAGGCCTGCGTTTTTCGCAGTTTCAAGCTGCCATCGGATCACGTCGTCCTGTCCTGAATCATAAGGTCCAATGAGAGGATAACCTACGCAGTTCAGATACCGGCGCCAGGCTGAGCCCGGCACAGTCTCCTCAATGGTCGTCGTCGGATCAAACTTGCCAAACCGTTTGAGTCCCTTCCAATGCTCCCACGCTGGTATTGAAGGATTTACACCGAGCGGTGCGCCCCACCAGATATGCCATTCACGAGCCTGGACAGGGACGGTGAACCCTATTTTCAATGCCGCTTCGACGGCCGGATCCGGTTTCGGAACATCCACCTTGTCCTGGGACAGGCATGTCAATGAACATGTGGCTACCGCCAGAACCGCCGGCTTGATTATTCCCTTTAATGAAACAGTGATCATCCTGTCCTCCGTGTTACTTGAAGTCCGCAACAAGATCCTTCTCGCATACCGCCTGGATCTTCCTGACAAATCCCGGACTCCTCCCGTTCCTTATTTCCGTAATATTCTCGATGCACGACGATAGAAGCGTGCGGGAATCAAATCCAATACGTGAAACTCCTGCCGGCGAGGGTATGGAAAGCGGGAAATTCGCATGTGAGACCACGTCTATATCCATGCCGATTTCGAGTCCTGACAGCGCAATCCCCTCGGCCGCAAAAGGAAGAAGATTCTCGTTTGCAATTATAAGACCGTCAGGTTTTTCACCGCCGGAATCCTGCATCATCAGATTGACGATGTTCTTTGTCCACGGCAGGGCATACCTGTCGATTCCCATCGCCTGCATCCAATAGGGACGGGATTTCAATCCCGCGTCCGCCAGTTTTTCATGGAAATGGCTTACATGTTCCGGATAGAAGTGGAAGCCCGAAAGAAGGGCGATTTTTTTCCTGCCTTTGAGCAGAAGACCGTCAACAGCCTTGTCGATGAATGAATCAATATCGCAGCTGATCGACGAGAGCCCGGGATCATGGAGGTTTTCCTCGAAAAGGACTATTGGGACGGATGGATTCATGATAAGGGCCCTGTCCCGGATGTTTCCTGCGCCCAGTATGACCAGCCCCGAGATGCAGTGCGACTCCATGTCATACAGGAGTTTCTGGTAGTCGCTGTTCCTGCCTTCCGAGGCGAGACCGCGGTATATGTTGAAATGTATATTGCCTTCCGGATCATATTTTTCTGCCACGCTGGCCATTGTCACCCAGAAACTGTCCCAGTTCTCAGGTGACGACTGCGGAATTGCAAGACCATATGTGCACAGGTGGGGAGGCATGCTTGAGACCTGCGTCCCGAAAGTGCCTCTGGAAACAAGAAATCCATCGTCTATCAGGGTGTTGATCGCACGCTGTATGGTCCCAAGACTGGCCCTGTAGTCGGAGACAAGTTCGCTTCTTCCCGGAATCCTTTCTCCGGGCTTCAATTTGCCCCTGACTATCTGCAGTCTTATCTCTTTTGCTATGTTTTCTGATTTCATGTCAACCAATAATTGAGGCTATTTTCTAATATAAATAGCTTATACAATAGAAAATTCAAGCAGCAAATAGAAAATTATTTAAAAAAGTAGGTATGGCCTTTAGGCTGTACCAGCATTTTAAAGCTTTAAGAACTTATGGGATCATATAAGAATAAGAATGGTACAGCCTGAAGGCCGTACCTACTTTATTTTCTTCAGTTCGGCTTGAAGCTCGGAAAGATTTGCCGCCCTGTGGAGGATATCGGAATTTTTCAGGGAGAGTGCGAATCTCGCAATGTCCGACAGGGCCTGCAGATGGTTTTCCGGGTTGTCGGAAGCAGGGCTCAGCAGTATGAAAATGGCCTTTGCGCAGTTGTCTATGCCGTTGAACACGATTCCGGCGGGGCTGATCCCGAGGAGTACTGTCGGTTCTTCAATGTTCTCGCAGTGGACATGGAGGAGCACTGTTCCGTCGATTATCTCAAGGGCCGTGGGCAGAAGTTCCTCTCCAAGCATCGCCGCAGTGGATTCAGGGTTGCTGGATCTGCCTTTCAGGAAATTAAGCAGGATCTTGTCGACTGCCTGTTCTGAGTTTTGATTTTCCAGCCCGAAGACAATTCGCTCAGGGCTTATCAGCTTTCTCAGCGGGTCCGGAACAGAGGAGGAATCACTTGTACGGAAACCCCCGCGGAGGATGATTTCCGCCTCGGAGGGATATGCGACGATAAGGCTTGTCTTCGGAAAGCTCTTCATGAAATATCTCGGAAGCTGGTCGAGGGCCGGCTGCCAGGCGAGGCTTCCCTGACGGCAGCTCAGGAGCACCACGAGATCATTGTCGCCGACGGTCTGACCAAGGATGGAGAAGATGTCAGACCACGATTCCACGGTTGTCAGGGTTATCGACGAGGAAGTCTTCGAAGGATCTATGAACTCGGAGGTTTTCTGCATGTCGAACGGGGATGCGAACACGGTTGTCTTAAGGCCGGACTGGAGGGAGAGGGTCCTGGCCGCCAGCAGTGCCTCCTCGAATCCGCTCTGCCTCTGTGACATAGGGGGGACGACTACGATTATCTTCTGGAATGTGTTCACCGGCTGTTCGATCTTGCATACTAGGACGAGTTCGGAGGTCTGTTCGAGAATGCGGTCAAGCACCTGTCCGAATATCAGCTTCGGCAGGAGTTCCTCGCCCTTCCATCCGATGATAATGCTTGTAGCCTGCAGTTCCACGGCGGTTCTTGAGACGCAGGCTGCGATATCGGTGTCGATCCTGGTCTCAGGCTGTATGGGAATGTCTACCGCCGCGGCATGCACGATCGTCTGGCTCAGCATCTTTTCGATTCTTGCCACATCCTCTTTCACGCCCGGACCGTCGATTGCTATGGAGACAGGGCATACTGGATTTCCGGATTTCCTGTCCCTGATCATGAATGCGATATCCATCAGATGGCGGGAAGTGGTGGGATTTGAAAGAGGCACCATTATCTTCTGGTTCAGGAACGATGAAACGCGCTTTTCAGGTGAACTTGAAAGTGTCAGGGCGTAGGATCTTCCGAACTTCTCGGTGATCCACGGGCCTATGAGGCATGTCACCAGTATTATAACGATGGCGCCGTTCAGGACATCCTGCCCGAAAAGGCCTATGTTGTATCCCACAATAGCCGTGGCGATGGTCACTCCCGCCTTGTTGACCACCATTCCGAACATCAGCATCGACTGGTCCCTTTTGAACTTGAAGGAGAATCCGGTGATCATCGAAGCTGCGAACTTCGCACCCGCCGCCACCGCTATCATCAATGATATGACAATCCATTCGTTCGACCCTGTCATGAAGATCCTGTAGTCCACCAGCATTCCGACAGATATTAGGAATATGGGGATGAAGAGGGTGTGGCCGATGAACTGCACGCGGTTCATCAGGCGGCTCTGGTCTGGCACGAGGGGGTTGAGAGAAAGTCCTGCCAGGAACGCGCCTATGATGGGCTCGAGTCCGGCGAGCTTGGAAATGCTCGACAAGACCAGGAGGCTGAAGAACAGGAAAAGATATTCCGCGGTATCGTCGCTGGACATATTCCTGTAGAACCATCTGCCCAGACGCGGCAGAAGATATATGCTTACCGCCGCAAGGCAGGCGAATCCCATGAGAAGTCTCAGCCAGTATAGTGTCTGAGCCTCTCCGTTGTGTATCTTTGCGACTACGGCCAGAACGATCAGGGCGAGTATGTCTGTTAGAAGGGTTGCACCGATGGAAATAGTCACCGAGAGATCCTTTGAGAGACCAAGCCTGCTTACAAGAGGATAGGTGAGGAGAGTCT
>CAZDNQ010000403.1:0-4739 GCA_964506605.1 uncultured Victivallis sp.
TCGAGGGCATAGTGATATTCGTCCTGACCAAGAGCTTGTACCTGTTTCATCATCGGTCCTGACGGATATGATACCTCCCATCTTCTCTGCGATGAGCTTTGAACTGTAGGCGCCCAGTCCTGTACCGGATTTCTTGCCGAAAGTGACGTATTAAGCATGCTTGTAAATAGCGATTCGTCGCCAAGGATGATGATTTGGTCGGTGGATTTGACCGGAGAGGAGTTCAATATGAAATCAAAGCGGGCGTGGCTGAACTTCTAAAGAGATCGTATGTTGTCGATTGAACCATTGGCAATCGCGACGATATCGACAGGCGAGGTCTTCAGCTTGTAGACACTACCATTGTCGAAAGCTTTATTGCAGAAGCGATGTCCACTGTGGCCTGAGCCCCCCTGTACCACTAAGAAGCCAATCAGCGGGATTGAACAACTTCTTGGAGATTTTCTGTCATGGTAAGCTCTTCGCCTGTTCTGACGAGCCTTGCGCTGTTGAATAGGACGATCGTCGTGCTTACCGTATGAAGGGCGGCCGCTACTATAGGAGGCAGCATGCCGAAGACTGAAAGGCTGATTCCTCCTACTATGAAGACGAATCCTATCAGCAGGTTCTGGTTTATTATCTTGCCTGACTGCCTTGCCAGGACTATCAGCAGGGGAATGCGGCGCAGGTCGTTCGTCATAAGGGCGATTGAGGCGCTGTTTATCGCGATGTCGCTTCCGATGGCGCCCATGGCTATGCCAAGGTCGCCTGCGGCAAGGGCAGGGGCGTCGTTGATTCCATCACCGACAACGGCGACTGTATAGTTATGCTTGACTTCCTTGACGTATGCAACCTTGTCATCGGGCAGGCATTCAGACCTTACGTTCTCGATATCGAGTTCCTTGGAGACAAGCTCCGCAACTTCCTTGCGGTCGCCGGTGACCATGGCGCAATGCTTGACACCGTCCGCCTTGAGGGATTTGATTGCTTCTGAAGCTTCCTTTCTGACCGTGTCCCTGAATCCAATCCATCCTATCGCCTTGCCATGGTATGCGACATAAACAACGCTCATTGCGCTCTTTCCGTCGGCATCAGGGGCTTCGAGGGATGAAATGCTTATCTTATGGGATTTGAGCCATTCAGCCCTTCCGATCATAGCCTTTAATCCGTTCAGTGTCCCTTCAACGCCTTTTCCATGGACTTCACCGAATTTCTCTACTTCAGTCAGTTTCACCTGGGCTTCCTTGGCAAGGTTCTGCAAAGCTATGGCGGTTGGATGGTTGCTATGGCTTTCGATTGAAGCCGCTATCTGCAGGAGTTCCGCCGGCTGAGTGCCGTCTGCGGGAGCAAGCCTGACCACGGAAAGAGTACCTTCCGTAAGAGTACCTGTTTTGTCCAGGATGACAGCTTTTATCTTGGCGGCGAGTTCAAGATACGAGACATTCTTTATTAGGATTCCGAGCCTGGCTGCGGCGGCGAGGGCGGCGACTACAGCAGAAGGGGCAGCAAGTACGAGGGCGCAAGGGCATGATGCGACGAGGACAGAAATCACATTGGTCATGTTTCCGCCGGAGAACCACCATGTCAGGCCTGCTATCATGAGGATGGTCGGAGTGTAATATCCGGCATAGCGGTCGATGACCCTAACTATCGGTGGTTTGCTGGTTTCGGCTGCGAGTATCATTTCCTTTACTTTACCGAGCGTGGTGTCGTTTCCAACCTTGGTCACTTTCACGTCGATCACGCCGGTGAGGTTCTGGGTGCCGGCAAAGACATCGCTCTTCTCTTCCTTTTCGACAGGCAGGGATTCACCTGTGATGGATGCCTGGTTGACCGTGCTGTAGCCTTTGACAATGATTCCATCTACCGGGAAGTTTTCGCCGGGGCGTATCCTGATGATGTCTCCAATCTTCAGTGAAAGCACATCAACTTCCATTTCCTGGCCGTCGCTTATCTTCCTTGCTGATCTTGGTGTCAGCTTGATGAGCTCCTCGATGGATCTCTGCGCACCGTGGGCCGTCCTGGACTCGATGATTATGGCAATCAGGAGGAAGAATGATATTATTCCCGCAGTCCTGAAGTCACCGCCCGCAAGTGCCGCAAGCACGGCCAACGCGACAAGCTCGTTCATATAGACTTTGCCCTTGGCCAGATCCTTGAAAGCGACTATGAAGATCGGCAGTGCAAGTATGATCGCACCGAAAATAGCGCTGAGTTCCGCTGTGAATTTCTGATCGGCCTGCATCCATCCGAGGATATAGGAATTGAGTAGGAAAAAGCCGCCGACCAGTGCGACGCTCAGCCTTCCGAGGCTCCGGCTGTGGCCGGCGCCTCCGGCTTCGTGATCATGGTCGTGATCGCAGCCGCAGATCTCGCTGTGTGCATCAAAAACTTTCTTTTCAGCCAGTTCAGCCATGTCTTATTTGTCCTTTTTCTGCTGGTATCTCGGTTCCGGGTTCAGCATAATCCTGACCTCATGGGTTCCGCTGCCGTCTTCAGGTATCACATATTTTTCCTTGACGTTCTCAAGCAGGGAAGAAATTGTGTCCGAATACAGGGCTATGAGGACGGAACTGGGGTTTTTCCTGTATTCTTCGAGGATCTTCTTGAAATAGACCTGTTCAGCCTCTATGTCGGCGACGATCTGCGTCTTATAGACCATGGCGTCGGCGATTATCCTGGAAGCTTCGGAATCAGCCTCGCCTTCAACTGTTACAGCATATGCCTTTGCATTCTCCTTCTCGGTGGCGCTCTGGAGTTCCGCGTCTATTACCTCCTGGAATGCCGATACCGTGTTCAATGGCGCGGTATTGCTCTTGAGATTGAGGTTTTCAACCTTGATCCCGATATCCCAGTCGATTATATCCTTTTCGAATACGCGTCTGACCTCGGCCATATAGTCGGAAGATTTCTTGTACAGGGCGGAATCGACCTGCTGGGTGGCTGTGACTTTGATGACCGCATTCTCAAGCAGGGACTGTATAAGCGTCCTCGGACCCCTTGTGCCGATGGGTTTTCTCGTAAGAGGGTTGAACATTGTTGAGTCCATCCTGGAAGGCTCTGCTGGGCAGAGGCATTTGAGATAATACTTCAGAGGATCCGTAATAGAGTAGACAAGTTCCCACTCATTGTGGATTATGTTGGCGTCGCCAGTGATGAGATAGCCGTCCTTGCCCGCAGAAAGAGTCGGACCAGCCTGTGGCTGGCCTTCGCCCTTTATCGCCTTGATGTCGGACTTGTGCCAGAAGGAAGAAAGCGTGAGCGTCTGCTTGCTCACGGGTATCCTTATTATCTTGCTGACCGGATAGGGGAACGACCAGTAGTAGCCGGCGTCTTGCTTGGCCACGACTTTCCCGAAGCGTTCGACGATGACGTTTTCCTGGGGCTTGACCTCGTAATATCCGCCGAAGGTGAAATACCATATTATCAGGAAGGCAATTAGGCATGAGAGCAGGATGAATGCGACATGCAGGCTGCGCGTGAGGGCGTCTATGCCGGACTTGTAGTGTCCGCTTCCCTCGGCGGCGTTCAATGATGTCATATTTTCTGATTCAGGCATCTTTCCACCGGTCATTTTGATTTCTTTATTTCTTTGTTCTGTCCGTCGCTGTCAAAAGACTGGTCCAGCTTGAGCAGGTCGAACGGGGCATAGTTGGTATTCAGGATGAGAGTTGTCTTGCTCGGCATGATCTTCCTGAGGGATTCAAGCTTCCGCAGGAACGCGGCGAGTTCGGGCTCCTCCTTGAATACCGAATAGTATGAAGCGGCCTTGGCATCGCCTTCCGCCTTGATCTGCTTCGCCTTCGCCTCGGCTTCAGCGAGATCCAGTTTCCGCTTGTTGTCGGCGGCATCCTTGATTTTCTTCGCCTCGCTCTTGCCGTCAGCCCTGAACTGTTCAGCCACGACGTTGCGTTCCGCCTTCATCCTGTTGAAGACGTTCTCGGTGTTCTTGTCCGGGAGATCCAGAACCTTTATGCCGACATATTCGACCTGGATTCCATACTTGTCGGATACAATCGGGGAAATCCCCTTCTTCATCTCGACCTCGATCTCGTCGAGCTTCATCTTCTTCGGATTGGTGTTCACAAGCTCGTCGAACTTATATTTGCCGAGCACGGCGTTCTTTACGGTCCTTATCTGGCTGTTTATCTTGTCCTCAACCTGCGAGATGTCGGGTATTGAAAGGCTCTTGAAGAGTTTTTCAGCATCGACAATCTTGTATACCACGAAAATTCCCGCGACTATCGGCTGGCCGTCGGCCGTGTATGTCTCCTCGATCTTTCCGGTGCTCCCGTCGAAGCAGTGGTAGCGGTTGTCGAACCTGTGCACCTTCTGGAACGGGTATGGCCAGCAGAAGTGCAGCCCGGCTTCTTTTGTGCCGGATATCTTTCCAAGTGTTGTCACAACTACTGTCTCGGTGGACTTGACCTGGAATGTGAAAATCGCAAGAAGGAATATTACTGAAACTATCAGTCCCAGAAGCAGCGTCGGCCAATGCTGCGTCATTTTAGTCTTATCGTGTTCGGACATGGTTATTTTCCTCCATTATCATTGTTCTTTTTAAGTTCGTTCGAGAGTTCACCGAGGTCGGCGTCAAGTATGTCCATCCGCGCCTTCTCCTCGAAATTAAAGATGTATATGTTGTTAGTTCCGGTGTCCCCGACGACGACCTTCCTGATGTCGCCGCAGTCCTTCTCGAAGAAGTCAAGGTAGCTCCTGAGCTTGAACATTGAGGGCATGATCCTGTATGCATCGAGCTG
>CAZDNQ010000404.1:0-4736 GCA_964506605.1 uncultured Victivallis sp.
GGGGCGAAGGACGAGTACTGCTGGATGGCCGTCGAGCTGTGGCTGACCACCGGCGAGCAGAAATATCATGACTATTTCCTGAAGCATTTCAATCCCAAGGACAGCGTCCAGTGGGGCTGGTGGCCGCTTTTCGTGCATGCCGGAGCTGCGACCAGGGCATATGTTTTCGGGAAGCGCGAAGGCAAGAATCCCGAGAAGCTTAAGGAGTGCACTGATTATGTGCTCAATGCCGCCAGGTCGACCATGAAATGGCAGGATGGCTGGGCGACCAGATGCAGTTTCGCCGAAGATCCCTACAGGTTCGGCAAATGGGGATGGTACTACCTGTCCGAGATAGCCTCATACAACCTGCTGACGGCGACAGTGCTCGTCGACGATGCGGAGAAGAAGAAGTTCGTGCAGGCCGCGCTCTTCAATGCCGACCAGGAACTCGGGAACAGCGCTGACAATGCGGTCAGCATCAGCGGACTCGGTTTCAAGAGGCCGGTCGACATGGTCAACCAGAACAGCCGCTTCGACAACATCATTGAACCCGTTCCAGGAATTCCGATGGGATTCCATCCCGCAGGATACAATGTCGGCAACCAGGGCAGGGAACTCATGTCCTCGTATACAAAAGGCGGTCTTCCGATCGCATACCGCTATATCGACTGCTGGTGGGTCGAGCAGGAATTCATGTGTCCGCAGCTGGCAGACACCGCGGTCGTATATGCATATCTTTCCGATGTGAAAGAGCAGAAGAAAGGCAGGCCGGCGCTCAAGGTCACAGGCAACGGCAGCGAGAAAAGCGTCTCTGGAAATGCGCCGTTCAAGGTCAGGCTTAAAGCTGAAGCCACGGGCGCGAATGGGAAGAAAGTCCTGCAGTATTTCTGGGATCTGCAGAACGAGGAGTTCGCATGCGACCGCGAATTCGAATATGTGTTTACCGTGCCCGGGCTCTACAACGTGTGCTGCACCGCCACCGACGAGGACGGATGGATATCCTATACATATATTGAAGTCAAGGTCGCGCAGTCCACGGCGGACCTGCCAAACAAGGGTGAACCTTTCAAAGCCGACGCTGACACTTTGTACCTTTGGCATTTCGACAACGACCTGAACGATGCGGTCGGGAAAGCTCCAATCAAACTCACCGGCAATGCCAGACAGAGCGACAGGAATCTGATGTGGATGGCGAAGCCGGCAGGCAAAGCGGTCGAGATGGGCCAGTCCGACGATGGCCTGCAGATAGAGATTCCCGGCAACCTGATAGTCGACAAGAAGTATAAGGCCGTGCGTATCGAGATGATGGCAAACTACCAGGAGGACTACGGCAGAGGGACTCCTTCAAGCAAGATAATGTACCTGGACTGCGCCTGGAACTGCGCCATGGGCGTTAACAGGGACACCTGGGCGGGCAGGGTCTTTTTCGGTGACAAGGATGAAGTTGTAAAGAAGAAGATCCTGGACCTGGTCTCGCCGCGTCCGGGCTGGCACCTGATCGCGATCGGGTATGACAGGGGGGCGGGCGGCAAGGGATATGTCGAAGTTGACGGCAAAAAAGTCGAATTCGAACTCCAGCAGACGGGAAGCGGAGACAAGACCATTCTCAGCGTAGGCGGATTCAAAGGTTTCATTGACGAACTGCGGATTACTGCTAAATTAGATCCGGCGCAGGAAGTAAAGGAAGTAAAGCCGCAGAAACCCGCTGGGAAATGAAAACGGACTGGAAATCAGCATTGCTTGCAATATTGTTTGTCTCCTGTTCTTTCTTCGGCGGCCTTTCCGCCGGAGAAAACAAAGACGGAGATTTGCAGTATATGAAAAAAATAATCAAGACCGACGATGAATGGAAACGCCATCTCACGCCGGAGCAGTTCGCGATAACAAGGCAGAAGGGCACCGAAGCCCCGTTCTGCGGACTGATGCACGACAGCAAGAAGCCAGGCATATACTACTGTGTCTGCTGCGCGCTGCCTCTCTTCACCTCCAAACAGAAATTCACTTCCGGCACGGGCTGGCCAAGCTTCTTCGCGCCATACAATGAGAAGCATATAAGCACCAGGATAGATACCAGCCATGGGATGACGCGCACGGAAGTCCTCTGCGCCAGATGCGACGCGCATCTCGGGCATGTCTTCTCCGACGGCCCGAAACCAAGCGGTCTCAGGTACTGCATAAATTCCGACGCCCTCTCGTTCATGCAGGATTCCTCGCTGTCAGACAAGGATGCCGGGATCAGGAAGGCCACCTTCGGCGCAGGCTGCTTCTGGCATGTCGAGGCGGAGTTCGCAAAGGTGAAGGGCGTCCTTGAAGTCTCCTCCGGTTTCATGGGCGGCAAGACGCCTTTCCCGGCATACGAGGAGGTCTGCACGGGCCTGACCGGCCACGCCGAAGTCGTCCATCTCGAGTATGATCCCGCACAGGTCTCCTACGACCAGCTTCTGGACGTGTTCTGGAAGATACACGATCCCACGACCCCGAACAGGCAGGGGCCTGACAGGGGTACCCAGTACCGTTCGGTGATCTTCTTCCACGACAAGGAACAGGAAAAGGCTGCGACCGGATCAAAGGAGAAGATGGATAAGTCCGGCGTATTCAAGGACAGGATCGTCACGGAAATCCATTCCGCCGGCGAATTCTACAGGGCCGAGGACTACCATCAGAAATACTATCAGAAGCATGAAGGGCTCAAGTGCGGATTTTAAATCCGATGCCATGAGCCGGAAGGGAAGAATGGAAAAAATCCTGCAAACGCCGCTTGATGCGAAAATGGTCGGGAGCCTCAGGGTCGGCGACACCGTCCTTCTCTCCGGAACCATATACACGGGGCGTGATGCGCTGCACAAGTTCCTTTTCGAGAACAAAGAGGCAACTGGGTTGCCTATTGACCTAAAGGGAGCTGTCATCTACCATTGCGGGCCGATTGTCGTAAAGGACGGTAAAGGATGGAAGGTGGCCGCGGCCGGCCCGACCACTTCGTACCGTACATCGCCATATATCTCCGAGATTGTCCGCAGATACGGGGTAAGGGCGTTCATCGGCAAGGGAGGGCTTTCCCCTGCGGCGTCATCCTCGCTGGGGAAATACGGTGCCGCGTACCTGAGCGCCGCCGGCGGATGCGCACAGGTGCTTGCCGAATCAATCGTCAAAGTCCTCGATGTCTTCTACTATGAGGAGTTCGGCCCTCCTGAAGCAGTATGGAAGCTCGAAGTCAGGGATTTCCCCCTCCTGGTCACAATCGACTCGCATGGCGGCGACATCCATGGCGATGTCTCCAGGCTTTCCGCCTCCCGTCTCCTTAGGGCTGGCGCCCGACGCTGAAGCCTGATCCTGTCTTTAAATCAATGGATGCCCTCCTGGAATAATAGGCAAATAGGCATCTTTTTAACATCTTATTCCGTCCGGAGATTATGCAAATAGTCAATTAAATGCGATATTTGCAGGCATTGACCAACTACAGTATCATCGGTGTGAAAGATGTTCTCAAAAGTTGAACTGCTCAAGGAGAAGATCCTTGATGACATAAGGACGGGACGGCTGAAGAAGTCGGAGCCGATACCGTCGCGATTCAGCCTCATGCACAGGTATTCCTTCTCAAGGGGGACGGTCGACAGGGCCATGATGGAGCTCTCCAAGGATGGGTTCCTGTATTCGCGCCAGGGCTCAGGGACATTCGTCGCCGACAGGCAGGACATGTCGGTCATCAGGCAGGTCTACCTTGCGGGCAACTACGATCTGAGGACGCACACCGATACCGAGACAGGCATACTGGCCTCGAAGATACAGCAGCACCTCCCTTGCTACCTCTTCAACATAAATGACATCAAGACCAGTCTCGGCAAGATCGCCAGGCCCGGAAACGCGGTAATCTGGCTGAGGCCTTCATATGAACAGCTGATGGTCATGAAATATCTGGCTTCCGCTGGCGCGTCCCAGCTGCTCATAGGCAGGACATATGCGGATCTGGATTATGTCACTACGGATGCATATGACGGGATCAGGAAGGGGCTCAGATGGCTTGTCGGCAGAGGCTGCAGGCGGATCGCGTTCATAACACCTGAGAACAATCCCGACTCTCCGTTCATAGCCGAACGTCAGACGGCATTTTATGAGCTGGCCCTCGAAATGGGGATAAAGGCCGAGATGGAGCTGGTATTCAAGAGGGGATTCAAGGATTTCAAGGCCGATATGGATTACCTGTCGGAAAGGCTGTTCAAGTCCGGCAGGATCCCCGACGCCATCTTTTCAACATTCATACCGGTGGCATATCCGCTCATGACGATCGCCGACAGCCGCGGACTGCATCCCGGAAAAGATTTTATATTCCTCACGTTCGACTACGAACCACGCCTGGACGGATGGAAGGGCGTCGGCATGCTGAAGCAGATGTGGGACGAGATGGGCGACAAGGCCCTCGAGTGGGTCCTGAGGAAAGGCAGGAGCAGGAAGAACGAGTTCAAGATAAAGATAAGTCCAAAATTATTGAAAGGAGATTGACGATGAAAGAGTTGAGATTCGGTATTGTAGGAATCGGAAACATGGGCGGACCTCATATGGGTTTCGTGAAGGAGACTGCCGGGGCGAAGCTGACCGCGATCTGCGATATCGACAGGGCCAAGGCTGACAAGAAGGCGGCCGAGGCGGGCGTCAAGGCGTATTACGATTCGACGGCGATGCTGAAGTCCGGAGACATAGACGCCGTTATCATCTCCACGCCGCATTATGACCATACTACGATAGCTGTCGAGGCGTTC
>CAZDNQ010000405.1:0-4725 GCA_964506605.1 uncultured Victivallis sp.
TGGATACACCGTATTCCTTGAACCGATTAATCAGACACTCGTGATCGGTGCAGAGAAGCTCTTCACGGAAATTCACGGCGACATGCCTGCCCCTGATATGCCCGTTTGTCAGGAGGCGTATGTATAATTCCTCCTCTTCTTTCTTCAGGATGAAGTTGTCCTGGAAATGTTCGAGGATCTCCGACTGAGTCAGATATGTCGGAGGCGCAGCGGTACCGATCCCTGTAATTGCGAAACCCATAATGAAACCTTTATTAAACCACAGAACACACAGAATACACAGATTAAATTAAAATTCGAGTGGAGAATGATTTTTTATAGATTTGCTTTCTGTGTGTTCTTTGGTCTGCAGGAATTTTTGTATTCTACGATTGCATTGATCCGGAAGAACCAGGCGCGGCGGACCGTGACCGACACATTTTCCAGTTTCATGAGCAGCCTGCGAAGTTCGCAGACCTTGAACCCCCGGCTGACAGACTGCATGGCGTCGTGCCTCACGCCGGGATGGGAGAAGTAAGTCAGGATGAACGCGCCCAGCCAGGCGAGCCGCGACCTCCTGAGATCGTTGATCATTACGCCGTCCTTCACAATGCCGCGCAGTATTCCGACAAGCCTGAGTATGTCCTCGTCCTTGAAATGGTGGAAGCACATGGACGACACCGCGCAGTCGTATGGGGCCACAGGCTGGTGCAGGAATGCATCCTCCTGCAGTATCTCTATCGAATCGAGCCCGGAGTTCTTGATCTTCTCCCTCGACAGCGCTACCGCAGGGCCGTATATCTCAAGACAGGTGAAATGGATTTTGTATCCCTTTGATTCCGCCCATCGGCATATGGCGATCGGGATGTCGCAGCTTCCAGAGCCTATGTCGAGGACCCTCAGCGTGGAGCCGGGCTGGAGCCTTTTCAGTTCCCGCCGGATGAAACGCCGCACATTTGAAATCCCGCCAAAACTGCGGTTCACTTTTTCCATGAAACGGTAGCTTGCCATGGCGAGCCCGGGATCGCAGTCGGGGCTGTCCAGATACTCGGGGGATGTTTCCCTGGCCTCAAACATTCCAGAGCCTCCCTCCTGCCATGTCCTCCTCGACTTCGGCGAAAAGCATCAGCGATTCGTTCCTGAAATCCTCCGGTATGCTGACAGCGTCCTTTGCGATCTTCGCGCAGTAACCGCATTCTCTGCAGTCCAGCGAGCCGCAGTCCCTCTCCTTGAATGTGTCGATGAATCCAGCCGGGATCTTCCGTGAATCTATCATGACTGGGTTTTCCTTGAGCGGGAAGAGCATCCCCTGCTGGCGGGCCAGATTGAAGAGCGGTCTCAGTTTCAATGGATTTGCCTGGAACGGCCTGAAGAAGTTCCTCAGCCCCCATAGTCTTTCCTTCTTATGAGGTTCCTTGAATCCATGTGAAAGGAGGAGGTCCGCCAGATTGTCCGGCGAACGGCCTTCTGAATAAGCCTTAGCCCTCCTGACAAGCTCCCTGGACGGTATTCCGCGCTCTAGCAGCTTGAAGCGCGTGTAGCCGATCTTCCCGTAGGCGTCCAGATCCTCCGGGCGTATCCAGCCGGACTTTATGAAAAGCGAAGGATCTTCTATGCGTTTCCGCGAACACCGCAGGAAGCAGTAGTCGATGAAAAGCGTTCCGGCGTCGTCGCCGGACGCGTGTGCGAACCCGTTCTGGTGGTACGGCTGCATCGGACAGTTGGGGAGGCAGATATGGTTCGCGATCAGCTGGAGCTCGCAGCGGACGGCCTTGCGGATTTCGCAGAGCCTTTTGAAATCCCTGTTGATGGAGAAGCTTTCGAGCGTGATCCCGTCAGCTCCGAGATCCTCCCAGAACCTGGCGCGCGCCGGAGTGTCGACCTGCGCATAGATCCCGATTTTCACCTTGAACTGCGGGAATCTCTTCTTTACAAGCTCAAGGAGATAAGGAGTTGAAATGGTGAGCCTGCCGATTCCCATGCCGCCCAGCCTGTCCAGCAGCGCCATGAGGTTTTTCTGCCAGGAGCGCGTCCATTCATGGTTGCCGAGGCAGGCGCCGTTCAGGAGGTAGTTGAATGAGATTCCATTTTTTTCGAGAAGGGCGGAATAACTCTGCAGCTCTTTCCATGTCACAGGACTGGACATGTAGCGCGGTCTTCCGCCGCTGACGCCGTCCGCCGGGATTTTCCCGTAGACCTCATCGACGGAAAAGCTTGCCAGCTCCGGAACTATTTCCGGATCGTAGTTCGCGGCCAGCGAGAATTTTGCGCGTGAATTTTCCATGGCTAACTATACAACCTGAAGCCCGGACTCCAAAACAAGAACACGCCTGACGGCACTAATCCGCCTTCGTCAAAGCATTACGGCGCGACAGGCCTGGCTTTCCTTAAAGAACACGCTAAAGCTGTGAACTCAAACAAGGAGGCTCCATTATATCTATGCCTTCCCGTGGAACAGCTCGCTGCCTGCGCCCTTGTAGAAGCGACGCTCTGATGCCGGGGTCTGTTTTTTCACAGCCGGCCATCGCCCGGGCCGCGGTTCCGATCCCTCCTTTGCCAGACTTGTAGGCGAACTGTCCGCCATCTTCGGAATGGCATGTACGTCTATCCCCTTGATGTTCCAGCTGAATTCTATCGGCATCCCGTTGGGATCGTATGCGTAGATGGAGTGGATGAAGCCGTGGTCGATCACGTCCGAGGGATTGACACCCGCGGCCTCCAGTCTGTCCTTGAGCTGCCATAGATCCTCCTCGGTGTCGACGCCGAACGAGACATGGTCGAAGACGAAGGGGCCTGTGACAGGTTTCCCGTGCTCCTTCGGTTTCACCGGCTTCACGCCTTCCCATTCGAAGAAGGCGATCGTGTCCGTCGGGCTGATCTCGAAGAAGTAATGCCGGTATCCTGGCCTTCCGAGACCTGCGATCAGCCGCATCCCGAGAAGGTCGCGCCAGAACTTGATTGTCGCATCCATGTCCCCTGTCGCCATCGCAAGATGGTTGATCCCGTTGAATTTCATTGGTATTCCCCCTTTGCTTCGGATAATATTATAAATATTTTGACAGGACAACTGGATTGACCGGATTATCATGAATTTAGAAATCCTGCTAATCCTGTAATCCTGTCAATACTCTTGCTTCTCAAAATGAAATATGGAAGGCCCCGGCGAAGATGACCAGATCTACACTCCTGCACCTGAGAATACCATTCTCGTATTTCCTCATGCCTGTCTTCCTCCTGGCTGCAAGCCTGGCTCCTGCGGTCGACTGGATCAATTTTGCCGTCTCGTTCGCCATCGTCCATCTCTTCCTGTATCCCGCGAGCAACGCCTACAATTCCTTCTATGACAAGGACACTTCAAGCATCGGATGCCTGAGAAACCCTCCAGCCGTCGAGAAGGATCTTCTTCCGGTCTCGCTCGTGCTCGATCTTCTGGCGGTCGTTGCCTCGTTCCTGATATCCTGGCATTTCGCGGCCGCAATATTCCTCTACGGCGTATGCTCAAAGCTCTACAGCTCTGACAGGATCAGGCTGAAAAGGATGCCTGTCTCGAGCTGGCTTGGAATATCAATCGTCCAGGGCGGATTCATGTTCCTGGCTGCGTATTTCGCAGTCCAGCCCGGAGGACTGTTCCATTCCCCACCTATGAAAATACTGCTTGTCGCCGGCGTTGTCACCATTTTCATCATGGGGTCTTACCCTACCACCCAGATCTACCAGCATGACGAGGACAGGCGCCGCGGCGACAGGACCATCAGCATGCTGCTCGGAACAAAGGGGACGCTGCTCTGTTCGGCAGTCCTCCTGGCGGCGGCATCGCTGCTTCTCTGCATCCTCATGTACCGTTTCTATGGGGGGAAGACGGCATTGCTGCTTGTCCTACTGATGTTGCCTGCGGCCGCATATTTCAGTGCATGGCTGATATCCTGCGTCAGGGGCAGGGCGGCGGCGGACTACGACCATATGATGCGCCTGTGCATGATCGGCGCTACTGGGATGAACCTGTTCTGCCTTGCCTTTTACCTGTCAGTGCGGCACGCAGGCTTTTGACAAAAATACAGATGAAACTTATATTTGAAAAAAGCAGGAAATTGTCAATGCTCCTTCGAAGCAGGACGCTGCGGCCAACATGATTTTTCCAGGGGATGGTATGGATTTTACCACATTGTCCAGGATACAGTTCGGATTCACGATAGGGTTCCACTATCTGTTCGCCCTGTCGACGCTCGGACTTGTCTTCTACATCCTGATCCTCGAAACCCTCTACATCTGGCGGAAGGACGATGACTGCAGGCTGCTCAGTGATTTCCTTGTGAAGCTGCTGGCGGTGATCTTCGTCTTCGGCGTATCCACTGGATTCATGATGCCTTTCGCATTCGGCGGGAACTGGGCGAGGTTCTCGTCCTTCGCCGGACCTGTCTTCGGGATACATCTCACGCTCGAGAGCATAACCGCGTTTGCGCTTGAGGCTGTGTCTCTCGGAGTCCTGATCTTCGGCAGGGGGAAGATATCAAAGGGGCTCTACTGGACGTCGGCGCTGATGGTGTTCATAGGCTCCCATCTGTCGGGCTTCTGGATAGTGTCGGCCAACTCGTGGATGCAGACGCCCGCCGGTTTCGCCGTGGAGAACGGCAAGGTTGTCCTTACTAGCCTCTTCGATGCCGTCTTCAACCCGACCGCCCTGCTCAGGTTCACGCATGTCACAGTCGGCGCATGGATTACAGGCAGCGTGCTGATCGCAGGGATTTC
>CAZDNQ010000406.1:0-4712 GCA_964506605.1 uncultured Victivallis sp.
TAGAACAGTATGCTGCAGTCCTTGCGAGCACAGTTGGACAGAGTGCTGGCCTGAGCATGAACCGCGTAGTCGATGAAAGCTCATGTTTTGAAAACGTGATCGTGGATGAAGCCGCTAGGGCGAATCCACTGGATCTTATGATTCCCTTATCAAGGGCGGAGCGGCGCATCATCCTCGTAGGCGACCATCGCCAGTTGCCACACCTCCTCGAAACACGCATTGAACAGGAGATAAAACTTTCGGTCGAAGACAAAACCAAAGAGATACTCGGCATAAGCATGTTCGAGAGACTGCTTAAATATGTTCACGATCAGAAAAAGATCGACGGTGTGAACAGATACGCAAAACTTGATGTGCAGTTCCGGATGCACCCAGGCTTGGCGAAATTTGTCAGCGACACCTTCTACAAGCTTGACGGGGGTTTCACATCCGGGGTGACCGATATGATGTTCCCTAGTGAAATTACGCGTTATGGGAAGAAGCTTGCCGCATGGAAAAATATCCCCTATGGAGATGGACCTGAACGTGGAGGGCAAAGTAAATCTCGGCCAGTTGAAGCTGCATGGATTGCGTCGGAAGCCCGGCGCCTCTTAGATGAGTATCCTTCTCTGAGTGTGGGAATAATTACCTTTTATTCTGATCAAGTGAAGTGTTTGCATAAAGCTTTGCTTGAACTGAATGTAATGAGTATAGACCCTTCGTCTGGAATTTGTGGAATTGCAGATGCTTACAGAATTACAAAAGCAGTTAACGGGGAGTCTCCCAAAGAACGGTTTCGAGTTGGGACTGTCGATGCCTTCCAAGGGAAGGAGTTTGATATTGTCCTTCTTTCAATGACACGCAGCAATGACTATTGCGCCGAAGACGAGAAATCAGTGCGCAGAAAATATGGGCATCTGGTTATTGAAAACAGGTTATGTGTGGCTATGAGCAGACAGAAGCGACTCCTTATTGTTGCCGGAGATGCCGACATGTTAAAAAATGCTTCAGCTTCCAAGACGGTGCCGGGACTAGTGAAATACTTGGAATTTTGCGGAGGGGCCGATGGCATTATCATTTAAACCGTCAAGTCCCGTCCTATACTTTCGCCCAAGGGCGCATACCAATCCAGGGAAGAGAAATGAACGTGTATGGTTGTTATGGCCTGTTTTGGTTTATCGTGTTGTAGCACCAGATGTTACAGACAGGAAGCTGAACGTTTTTGAAGAAGCAGTCCTGGGAATGTGTTGCTGCCCCGACAATCCGTCTCTTCAAGACATTGCCGACTCCTTAAGCTTGGAACTTGAACTTGTGGCCTACATCGCCAAAAATGAGCTTGTAGAAAGAGGCTTTTTAGAAGATTCGAGTTTGCGACCTACCGAAGCAGGACAGGAACATATCCGTGGGCGGATCACGAGAACTTCACGGACGGCTGTTGGTTATGTCTTCCAGGATCCTTGGTCTTTACAACTATGGCCTAAATTTCGGGAACAATTGGATTTCATTGAGCTAGAATATGGAGACAATGGATTTCCGGATCTTCTACTGGGTGGAAGCAAAGGGCGTCCCTGGCGGCAACATGCACATTGCCTGATACCTCCGGATATATCCGTTCCGAAACCTTCTGCTGAAGACATTCTTAAAGCTGTACAGGCTGAATCTAAATTGAGAATGAATTCTGGAAAAGCGTTTTATGCCGATGATGACGACGAGGTAGTGGAGCGCCTAAACAGACAATACAACTCATTCCAACAAGTTTCATTTGTAGACGAAGAACCAGAGCCACATTTTCTCGCTACATATCTTTACGTGCCGCATGATGATACGGGCGATACCAGTTGGTATGCCTGCGACCCTTTTGGCAGTGACAGTTATAGCATGCGCTTGAAGAGCGATGTGTCCGATAGAGCAAAAGAAGATTCCGTATTGGCAGAATATATCTCCAAAACTTTAGGGACTTCCCCGGAAGGCGAGGCTGTACTATCATTTGGGTATGATCGTGCGGAATCAGAAATTAAAAAGACTTATGAATTGGGAGTCCTCCCAGAATACGTAAAAAATGAACTCGTTGAGTTTCACGTTAAACTCAATAATGTTGAATCAGCACAAATGCGGTATGGGCGCACATGGCAATTGGTTAGAGAATCATACACTCAGGCTCGAAGAGTACTTGAGGCGATCATGAACCATATAAATGACTGCTACCAAGAGCGCGACGTATGGAGGGTGCTTTATATCAATGACAAGTCGAAAACAGAAGGCGAAATGCGCGATATTGCCGAATTGATAAACCGGGAGGCGGCAAGGTGTATAGGGTTCAATACAATGAGGGTATCCCGTATATTCAGGACAGGAGCTTTCAAGCTTAGGAGAGTGTCCGAGCGCATGGAGAAGTGGGCGCTCACTGCCGAAGTAACGCTTGCAATTCATGTTGCCACACGAAGAGAAGACCATCCGTTCAGGATCATTGCAAAAAGCCAGCCTGATTTTATTGAAAACATGGAGATACTGCTTGAAATTACACACCCTACTGCCCATTCTGGAGACTTTAGTGAAGAACACTTCTCCAGAAATATTAAGCTAATTAAAGAAGTTATAGACCTTCTTATAAAGATTAAACCAAATACGGAGCGTAATAATGTCAAAGAAAAATAAAATGAAGTTTTGGCAGCGACAGCAGCAACAGAATAAGCCAGCCCTGCCGCCAGTTTCAATTTCAAATGCGTCAAATCTAGTAGGGCAGGCACAATCTTTAGAAGAGGCCTCAAAGGTTGCTGCCGGCGCACTCCCGTTGGCGCCGACAGTTGCATTACCTGATAAGGCGTCAGATGAGGATTTAAGGCTTGCTGTCCAGCTTGCGCGACAAGCAGAGGAGACTTATAAAAAGTTAATCTTATCCTTAGATAAGCGAGATAAAGAATTAGGTGCAAAAGAAGCCAGCCTTAATGAAAGGGAAAGTGCGCTTAGGGATAAGAATTCTATAGCAGAGGGGAAACAAAAGGAAGCGGAGAAGATAATCGCTGATGGAAAAGCAAAAACAATTGAGCTGTACGAACGTGAAAGTAAAATTGTCAAGAGAGAAGAGAATGCCAAAGATGGATTTCTGGAAGAGAGGAAAGAGCACCTTAAGAAGCTCCAAGAGGAAGCTGAAAAACTTCGTACTCTAATTGATGAAACAAATACATGGTGTTCCGAGCGCCGCATTGAAACTGAGAAGGAATTAACCGATTTAAAGCAACGTGAGTTTTCAATTCAAATTGCAGAGAGGAAAATCAAGTGGAGCGAATCAGATCTTAAAGAAATGGCCCAGGCCCTTGCGGCTTATGAAATTCAAAAGGTCCAATTGGAAAAGAATGCTATAGACTCCCGCCTGAAAGCTGCCTTGGACGATGCGAAGCGTCATCTTGATGAAAAACTATTGCTTGAGTCTAATATGGCACGATTAGGCGGCAGGCAGGCTACAGATATTATAAATGAAAACCGAAGACTTGAGGAAGAAAATAAGAAGTTAAACGCCGATTTAAATTCAAGACCGAACGTTAATTCTATAAAGCAACTTGAAGACATGAAGATAACATGTAATCAATATGAGGAAACAATTCAAAATTTGCGCCAAGAACTTGCAGAGCAGAGTCGCAAGGTTAACTCCGCAGTAATTGCGGTGACCGAGGTGGAGTCTCTCCGGGATCAAAGATTAACTTTGGAAAAACGGTGCGAGTTGCTGGTAAATGCCAACGAATCTCTTCGTAAAGAGTACGATCAGATTATAACCAAGGCAGGTCAGAAAACTCCCTTTGAGTCGTGCACTGCCAAGGATAATGACAAAGTATTACAGAGTTCCCCCTCCTCATTATGTGAAAGTATTGACGACCTGCCAGCATTCACTAAGGAACTTAGGCAGAGAATCGCCAACGACCCAGACAATGGAGAAAAGAGGCTTTATTATTCCATCGAGGACATACGTTGTTTCCTAGCTGGATTAGCTATGAGCAGGCTGCATATCCTTCAGGGTATTAGCGGAACTGGAAAAACTAGCCTTCCGAAGGCATTTGCACGCGCGGTAGGAGCTGGTTGCACAATAGTCCCTGTTCAGGCGGGATGGCGTGACCGTGAGGACTTAATAGGCCATTATAATTCCTTCCAGAACAAGTATTACGAATCCGAGTTCCTGAAAGCGCTGTATGACGCTCAATGTCCACAAAACGAGGATCGTATATTCATCATATTGCTAGATGAAATGAACTTGTCTCATCCTGAACAGTATTTTGCCGATTTTATCTCGCTGATGGAACAAGAACGCAAGGACCAGGTTGTTTCTTTAACAACGTTTCCTGTTCCAAATGCCCCTGTAAAATTTGTAGATATGTCTAAGTTGCGAATTCCAGATAATGTCTGGTTTGTCGGGACTGCAAACCACGATGAAACAACCATGGATTTCGCAGATAAGACATACGACCGAGCACATGTTATGGAACTACCTCGGCATCGGCACGAGTTTCCAATCGAAAGGCAACGTCCGAATCTTCCTGTTTCCTTGAATGCCTTTATGAACGCGAGTAAAAATGCCTCTGCAAGATTCAGTGATGAGAGTAAAAAAGCGACAAAGTATCTTGATGACCATTTCCTGGAGATTCTGGGAACTTATTTTAACATAGGGTGGGGAAACCGCCTTGAACGTCAATTGCAGGATTTTGTACCGATGGTTATAGCGTGCGGGGGGTCAATTGGAGAAG
>CAZDNQ010000407.1:0-4704 GCA_964506605.1 uncultured Victivallis sp.
GATAGCATCTCCATTTCGCAAGACAGCGTGGTGAACGGCTTGGCCGTTAACGGCGGCCAAGGCGTTGGGCTGGGCGCTCAGGACGATGCCTTCTGCGGGATTAAAGTCGAGTTGCAGATGCTGATCCCAAACCCCGGCTTCCTCCAGTTGCAAATCGGCCCCCGCAGCGCGTCCGATGCGTACAGGAAAACGGCGGGCCACCCATGCGGTGCCCGCCTTTTTCCCGGACAGGACCTTAAGCTGGATCATTACCAAACCCGGCGCGGGACATGTATCTTATCACCCGGATAGACCTCCGGATCCAAGCTGGGGTCTTTCAGTACCTTGGGGCAATTCACGATCTGAGTACGCCCATCCACCCGGGTCAGTGTCACTTTCTTCTTGTTGGCAAAGTCGGTGAAACCGCCAACCGAGGCGATCGCCTTCGAGACCGTAATTCGGCTATTGTAGATCTGGCGGTTGGGTACTTTCACTTCGCCATCGATGTAATACCAGCGGGTGCTTTCCACCTGCTTCACTGAAACCGTCATGTATTTGTAGTACCTGGGGACATAACACGCCCGGATTTCCTTCTCCAGATCGCCACGGGTCTTGCCGTCGGCTTTGAACGTCTGGTTCAACGTCAAAGTGATGCTCCCATCTTCTTTAATCTTCTCCTCAAACGGCGGAATCACAACCGGAGTATCCGTAAAGGTGACCGTGAGCGAATCGCCCACACGGAGCACTTCGGCTTCAGGATCGGCAGGGGCGCTCAGTCCTGGCGGTCCCCCTATGAATTGTTGTTCCGGTGAGTGTGTCCGGCAGCCGGACAGACAGAACCAAGTCAAGACCAACCCACAGACTGTGGCCCAACGCCCCAACTGCTTACCGACATTTCTGATACTCATTGAATCTTAATCCCCTCAATATTTCTGCTTGATATCCAGTTTGGCCTGATCTCCGGATGCCGCATCCGCCTTTGCGGCCGGTTCCGTCTCCTCACTGCGATAATAGTAATCGTGGTAATAGCCGCTGTAATAATAGTAGCTCTCGTCCTGGGACATGTTGATATTGTTCAACACAATGCCCACAAGGTTGCCGCCCACTTTCTCGATCAACTGCTTGGCGCGGATGTTCATTGGCTGCGGATAGCGGCGGTATTGGATAACCTGCAGGGTCATATCCACTTCGCTGGCAAGGATTGAGGCATCGCTGACCCCCATGATTGGCGGCGAATCGAAGAACACGAAATCGTAGCGCTGTTTCAATTCGCTGATCAGGTCTTTCATCTGCGCGGAGCTTAGAATCCCCAGGGAGCTGCTCGGCAACTTGCCACTCGGCAGAAAATCCAGCGTCGGCAAGCTCGTGGTTTGAATCACTTCCTCAAGGGCGTTCTGCCTCAACAAGTAGTTGGTGAGTCCGATGTTATTGGTCAAATGCAGCATCTTGTGCAAGGTAGGACGGCGCAAGTCAGAATCCACCACCAAGGTCCGCTGCCCGCTCTGGGCAAACACAGAGGCGAGATTGAAGACCGTAGTCGATTTGCCCTCGCCGGCTCCGGCACTGACGACAGCGACAGTATTGAGCTTGTCATCCTTGCGTGAGAACAGAAGATTGGTACGCAGGACACGATAGGCCTCCGCGTGCGGGCTCTCCGCCCCTTCTTCCAACAGCAAGCCGACATTCTGGGGAATGACCCCCAACACAGGACATTGCAGCGAACGCTCCACGTCATCGATCGTCTTTACGCTGGTGTCGAGGTACTCGATAAAGAAGGCCAAACCAACGCCGACCACCAAGCCGATGATAATACCCAGGGCGATGTTGAGCGGTTTGTTAGGTCGCACCGGGCGCACCCCGGGGACCGCCTTGTCCACGATTTCCACCATCATGGTCTTCGGCAGTACGACATCGATCTTCTCGTATGCGATCTTCGCGTCGAGAACTTGGCGAAAGCGGTGGAGTTCATCGAGCTCGCGCTTGGCTTCGAAATAGGGCCGGCTTCGGCCGGCTTGCACAACATCATTGGTAGTGGCCTTGGCAACTTCGTTTTCAAAATTGTCGAGACTGGTCTTCATCGACACCACCCTCGCGTCCAAGCCAAGCATGACGCCATTGACCCGCTCCTTGACCTTGTTATGCAAATCCTCCGCGGCGGCCTTGCATTTCAGCACCTCGGCGTGCTCTGGGCCGTATTCCTTCTCCAAGACCACCAGCCTCTGCTCCACTAAAGTCAGTTGTTCAAGCAAGGAACCGAGCCCGGGATCTGTGGCGACCGTCGGCATGGCTTGAGCGAGGCCTTCCGGGCCGAGTTCCTTGCCCAGAGCCTTAAGCCGATCCAGCAAGGTTGACAACTTATCATACTCGGCCTTGCTTTCAATGCGCAGGCTTTCCAGCTTGCGCAGCGTATCCGCCGACATCAGGGGCGACGGGCCTTCCCCGCTTGCCGCAAGATCCGAGATATTCAGTGTGACGCGCAGATAATCCACGTTCGACTGGGCTGCCTTAACCTTCGCCTCTTGCTCCTTGAAGCGCGTTTCCAGCACTTCGATCCCGTTGTTGCTCAACGACTTGCGCTGCTCGAGCCGGTGGTTCCGGTAGGCTTCAGCAACAGCATTGGCGATTTTGGAAGCTTCGTCAGCCTTATCGCTATAGACGGTAATTGCAATAATGCTGGTATTGCGTATGGGACGAAGATCGATTCTCCCCTTTAGCAGCGTAATGACTTCTGAGTTCTTGAGGCGGTCACCACCGGCATATTTCTTGCCCCATTCTTTGTTCAGGTCGAGGTCCTCGATCACCTTGCCAAGAATCACCTCGGACGTGATCAGTTCGAACTCGGTCTGGACGAAATACGGATCGTAGCCACCCCCACCGCGCTCCGTCATCATGGCGGTAATGTCCGACTGGTCTTTGTCGATCTTGATCCGGGCGGTGCTGGAGTAGGACTCCGGCAGAATGAAGGTCACCAGCGTAGCCGTGATGACGACGAGTAAAAAAACCGCCAGGATAACCGTCTTGCGGATGCGGATAATGCGCCAATAATCCAGGAAATGCAGTTTCGTTTCCTGTGGCGGTGACACTTTCAATGGATCCATAAATCAAAAAAAAGGGGGGCGGTCTCGACAGCCCGGCCCCCCGACCACTACACCTAAGCTAGATCAATAACTACCGGTGACTCCAACGTACACTCTGTTCCGGTCATAACCCGGTTGTAGAGATACCTGGGATTGCACGTTGTCGTAATTGTAACCAACTTCCGCGGAGAAGTTGGGAGTGAAGCGATACTGCAGGTTCAGGCCGACCAAGTAGTATTGTTGGGCATCGCCATCAACCGTCCCACCGTAATAGGTGGAGTTCTGGAACTGGGCCGTAATGCTTCCATAGAGCTTCGGCAGTATTCGGTGTTTGAGCGCCGCGAACACGGAGGCGGATTGCGCGTTGAGGGTAAGGTCTCCGGTTCCGTTGCTCGCGGAAAACACGGATGACGAACTGTAGTCGTAACTGAACCCTGCCTGCAAATAGCTTTCCGGCAGATAAAAATACCGGAGGCTGGCCATCGCATAAGGGGCGACATCACTCTGACCGGCGGGGTTATTGTAGTAATCATTATAACGCGCACCCACCCGGAACATACCGCTCAAGTCCGGCCGAAAGTTATGGTCAAGACCCACATACCCGTAGTGCGCGCGTGCATTCCGTTCCTTGCTCATGACCGCTATGTAATTGCCAAAAGCATCGTAGTACCCCCCGATCTGTTGATTTCCGGTGTAATCCGTTTCCCTGAACTGGTACCCGAAGACGCCAGTGGTCTGTTGTTGGATCTGGTAGCGCAGATCAAGGTGAGCCACGTGGTCGAGTTCGTCCAGCAGGCCGGAGAAACTGGCCGTGTTGAAGGTGCCATCGGGATTCAGGTTGTTATTATCCGAATAGGAATAGAACGTGTTGGCGTAGCCCAGTTCCGTTCCCAACTTCGGAGTGATCTGGGCCGTAAAAGCAGCCGTGCCGTAGTTGCGGAGGTTGCCCCCCGAAATGCGCTGGAAGCTGTCGAACGTATTCCCGGCACGCAGCAGGTCAGGCTCCTGGCCGACCACCAAGGAGTCGCTGATGCTGATCTGATACCGCTCGCTGAAAGAGTGGTTGAGGGCAGCATTGAACTGGTGGGTCTGGTCGTAATAATCCGTGTTATTAACCGGCTTATTCTCGTAATACTTCAGGGAATACACGTAGCCGAAATTGAGGCTGGTCTGCTCCCACGGGAAACTAAACTGCAGAGCAGGGCTGACCTCGAAGCCCGTGCTGCCGCGCTGGTACCCGCTGGGCAAAGCCTGATCATTCGGATAGGTGTTGATGTTATCATCATAAAAGCCGCGGAGCGTGGCCGAGGCGGTGAAGGGCTTGCCGGATTCTGTCGTCATGCCAGGCAACAAAGCCGCCTGAAGACCAGATGCACCAATGGCAACCAAACTAACGGAAGCAACGATTCTTTTCATAGTTATTATTTAGCTTGTTTACACCCAAAAACCAACCATGCGCAATAGTAAAACCTACACATTTTTAGCGGAGACGATGGGCCGGTGTCAAATATTTCTTCAATTATTTCGTCTCAAAGAAACCAGCCCATTTTGGGCTGTTTTCGCCCGCTGCCTGCCGAACCATAAAAAAGCCACGAGCCGCCCAACCGCTTCCCCAATGATGCCTCGACACACTCACCAGTGCCACACG
>CAZDNQ010000408.1:0-4699 GCA_964506605.1 uncultured Victivallis sp.
CGACAAGGATTGCATGTCCGGTCCCCCATGGCTTCTGGCGTCCCTCGGGAACCTTGAATCCGCGGGGCAGGGCGTCAAGCTCCTGGTAGACATACTCGGTCCTTATCTTCGATTCGAAACGGCTGCCGATGCATTCGCGGAAAGTCTGTTCGATGTCCCTGCGGATCACAAACACGACCTTGCCGAATCCAGCACGAATCGCATCATATATGGAATAGTCTATTATTATCTGTCCGGAAGGTCCGACAGGATCGATCTGCTTGAGACCGCCGTAGCGGCTGCCGATTCCAGCCGCAAGTACTAAGAGAGTTGGTTTCATCATATCTCCATTTTGTTCATGAAAACTTGCTGATCCTCGATTTCACATCGTTCTTGAACCTTTCAATAGCAGCGAGAGTGAAGTCCGCGATTGAAAGCTTGGGATCCTTGACCAGCGGTGTCAGGTCCATCGCGAAAATGAGCGAGTCGCACTCGTCGGTCTCGTGGGATGCGAAGAAGGTCGCATTCGCAAGCCTGCGTCCGACAGCCGCCAGATCATATCTCTTTCCACCGGTGATCTGGGAGTCGAATACGGCTAGTGTCGCAGCAGCTATGTTCTTGAAGTCCGATGCGGGCAGGACAGCCTTCTCCTCGTCGCAGAGCCAGTCGAGGTTCCGCCACACTTCGCAGCCGTAGACCTTGGACGGCCTGTCCTTTTCAGGGAGCCTCCTCAACGCTTCGATAGCGCGGATGACGCAGGCGACATGGGTGTCGTGCTTGTCCGCGGGATTGTGGAGGTAGACGGTCTGCGGCCTGGTTTCCGCGAGGATCGCAAGGAGGTCGTCGACGACATCCTTCACGGCGGGGCTCTTGACAGAGGAGCTCGGATATGCGAGCTGTATCTGCACGGAGTAGTCTCCGACCGAGGCCGCCTTCCTCTGTTCGGCAATACGTATCTCCTTCATCTGGTCGTCGGTGTAGTCCTTGTAGATGCCGGACCTGGGGCTGCCTGCGCCGTCGGTGACTATCACGCTTGAGAACCACTTGTCGGTTTTTCCGAAGCATTCGGCTATGCCGTTGAACGCGAATATCTCGGTGTCGTCCTGGTGTGCCGCGATGCTCAGGTGGGTGGTCCTGGCGAGCGCCTCAGGCAGGTCTGAACCGTTCGGAACGAAAATGTCGGCTTTCTTGCTCTTTAGATTCATGTCATTTCATCCCCTGTTTCGAAAAATATTTTTCAATATCGGTCTTGAGCTCCAGAATGTCAAAAGGCTTTCCGCCGGATCTGATGGATTTTGCGCCCATGCAGCCGGTCGCAACACTATATCTGGATGCAATCGGCGAAGTGTATGGAGTCTTGTCCTTCATTACATAGTCGAGGAATCCCTGTACAATCTTCTCGTCGGCACCGCCATGGCCGCCGAAGTCCTTGCCGAACTTATAGCTCCTGTCACCGCTCCGCCTGGAACCGTCAACCCTCCGGTTCCACAGCTCGACCGTGCATTCGTCGCCGTAGTCGCCGCAGTTCTCAATCCTCCCCTTGGTTCCGATCACAGTATAGTTCCTGCAGGAGTCGGGGGTGTAGAAGCACTGGAGGTAGGTGGCCTGTACGCCGTTCCCGAGATGCATGAGGATCATGTTGTGGTCCTCGACATCGATCTCCGGGCTGAATCCTGTCTGCTTCAACGGCGGCCAGTGTTTCGCGTTGAATGCGGCGCATCCCTTCTCAGACGGCTTCCTCCTCCCGCATTTGTCGTACACATCGAGCTTGCCGAATCCGACGACACGTTTGGTGTATCCGCCGGCGAGCCAGTGGATCACGTCGATGTCATGCGCGCCCTTCTGGAGCAGGAGGCTGGTCGTATATTTCCTTTCGGAATGCCAGTCCCTGAAATATGCATCGCCGCCGTATGACACGAAATGCCTGCACCATATCGCCTTGACCTCGCCGATCGCGCCGCTGTCTATGATCTCCTTCATCTTGTGGACGAAGCGCATGTACCGCATGTTGTGACCCAGGAAGAGCTTTGTCCTGTTCCTCCGCGCGGCATCAAGTATCCTGTCGCAGCCCTTTATTGTGATAGCCATGGGCTTTTCCAGGTATACCGGGATCTTCATCTCGAGCGCCGCAACCGCCTGCTCCTCATGGCAGAAGTCCGGGGATGTTATGAAGACTGCATCGAGCTTTTCGCCCTGCAGCATTTTCCGGTAGTCCTTGTATGTGGCGGCATCAGCTCCGGCCCTCTCTTTGAACTTTGCCAGCGCCGCCTCGGATATGTCCGCCCCTGCGGCGATCCGTATCCCCTTGTCCGGCCTGTGAGCGTGAAATGCAAGTCCGCCTCTTCCCCAGACACCAATCAGTCCGATCTTGAAATCGTTCATTATAAAAATCCTTTCAGTATTTTTATTATCCTGTAAATCCTGTTATCCTGTCTATCTAATCTGCGTGCCTTCCTTTGTATTGTCTCTCCGATGCGCCGGTTCTCCGTTTCCCCGTTTCGGAATCTCGGGCAGGAATGCCCGAGTTACCTTTTCGGCAGGCTCGCGGCCGCGACCGCCTGCCCGTGCCTCTTCATCTTCTCGTCCGGCGTCCTGAACTTAATCTTTTCTGCAAGCTCAGGAAACTCCGCCTTGAGAACTCCCTGTGCCGTGGAGATTATGATCTCCCCTCCCGCTCCGGAGCTCACGCGTCCCAGGAACAGCAGGTTCCTGATGTCGTAGAATTCCGAGTATTGCGCGACAGCATATCCGAAACATGTCCCTATGGTGGAATAGATTCTTACAGCACGGCTGTCGCCCTTTTCCATGAGCTTCTGCACTTCGATGAGCCTTTCCGCGAACGGTACGTTTCCGCTGAAATTTATTCCTGCCGCATTAGCTAGCCTCGCAACTCCCTGCTGGGAGAAATATTGGACGCCGCAGCCTCTGTCGCCGGACCATTCGTCGACGGGGGCGTTTTCGCGGTAGTCGATGGGCGCGAACGCCAGCTCATTCAGCCAGTCCGTTATATTGCCGGACGGCGTCACATATCCGGCGGCCATGCTCGTTCCCATGGAAATTCCGAGTACTGAATTGTCGTTAAGCGACATTGCACCTGCCAGTGCGGTCACTTCGCCGTCGTTCACCACCACCATCGGGACCTTCCATTCCTTCTGGAGGTCGATGAAAATGTTCATAACATGGTCCTTGAAATCCTGTTTTGAGACTCCCCTGAACAGGGAGGCGACCCTTACCTGGTTGTCGACATAAACTCCAGCAGAGCTTCCGCCTATCGCGTCGATTCTCGGAAGATGGACCGCCGCCCTCTTAAGCGAATCGTTTATGCCCGTCCTGTGCCATTCGGGATCCTTCTGGAAATACGGGTCCCATGGTACTTCCTCAGTGAACACGACCTTTCCGTCGATCAGCGCTGAACACTTCCTGTCGGAACCACCGAGGTCGAACCCTATACGGCAGCCGTCCAGGTTCCCTCCAAGCTGTACCGCCGTCTCATTCTCCGCAGGCGCATCGCGGAGTTCGCAGGAAGAAACGAGCATCTCACGGCCGTAGATCTTTTCGCCCATGATCTCATGGTCGAACTTGCGTGCGCCAGTTGAGGAATAGATCCTTCCGATCTCCTCTGCGAGTTTTGCGTTTCCGGCGATTGTCACCTTCCATCCGCCCTTCATCCAGAGCAGATATTTGACGATCCGCTCCACATATTCCAGGTTCAAGGCGGAACATGGCGCATCTTCAGGCAGGACCTTTGTACGGAAAACGGAAACTGATCCGTTTGTCCTTTCAAGGCATATCGCCGTTTCAACGCCTCTGCCGGATTCATCGACCATCTTCCGGTATTTCCTGTTCCAAAGTACGGCAGGAACGAATCCTGGATCCAGCTCCGGCCTTATCTTCGGTTTGACTTCTATCCTATCTGTCATCGTTTTCCCTTTCTTGGTAAATCTTCTACGCCGAATCCCTGACTATCAGTTCGCAGTCGACCGATTCCCGTGAAACTGACTTGTCGTCGTTCATTATTTTCTTCAGGAGGCCGATTGATTTTTCTCCTATCTCCTCCATGTGCAGCTTTACGGTGGTGAGCGCCGGAGAGAAGTATTTCGCAAGCCTTATGTCGTCGAATCCTATCACTGCAATATCATCCGGAACCTTGTAGCCCCTGGAGGTGGCGGCCTTGATGAATCCTATTGCAAGGATGTCGTTCGCGCAGAGGACGCAGTCGGTGGCGGGTTCCTCCCTTATTATGCGTTCGAAGGAGTTGAAGCCGTCCTGCAGCGTGCTGCCGCCGTTGTCGAACAGGATCTCCGGCTGGGGAAGCCCGAGCCCGAGGGCGAAGCCGACGCGCTTGCGCTTGTCGAAGAGGCCGCCGACATATGCCGGAGTCTTCCTGCCTGTGTCCCTGAAGTATTTTCCTGCAAGCATGGCGCCCCGGGAATTGTCGAATGTCACGGCGTTCCGCCCTTCTCCGGACATATGGCCTATGACAACATAGGGAAGCTCCGATGTCCTTGCGGTCTTCACAAGTTCCGCGGATTCCGGCGTGCCGGAGATGACGATGATTCCTGAGAGGCTTCCGTTCAGGATGATATCCTTGCAGAAATCCATGGACCCGGGGTAGACGGGATGGACCTGCAGCGGGATGCTGCCGGCTGATGAGGCCGCGCTGACCCCGAACATTATCTCAGTTATGAAGTAGTCCGGCTCGCCCTTGACCCGCAGGATG
>CAZDNQ010000409.1:0-4696 GCA_964506605.1 uncultured Victivallis sp.
CGGCGCCGTTTGTCGGATTGCTGTCATGGCAGTTGGTGAAATATTTCTTCCCGTTGGCGTATATCGGATGCTGTGGGGCGCCGCCGCATCCATATCCGTCAGCCAGGAGACCTGTACCGGCATCTGGACGCCAGTATACGTTCGTCAGTTTGTTGGTTCCCTTATCCCAGTCCAGCTTGAACATCATACCCTTGTAATAGAAGAGCGTCTTGTCCTGCGGATCGAGCGAACCGCCGCCGCCGTATTCGGAAGGGCCGTAGAATGCATTCACCAATGTCCCGTCATACTGCCATACGCTTACACGTTTAGGGAACTCATCCTGCTCGGTCACCCATACACGGCCCTTGTTGTCGATCGTGAGGCCTGCAGGGTTGTTCATGTGCAATGGGTCATATGCACCTGCTTTCGGGGGTCCGGCTTTTCCAAGGCTGCGCATCTGCTTGCCGTCAGCAGCGAAAATCTTGATCTGGTGGCTGTTGCCCCTGTCGGAGACGAACATGGTGTCGGTGTTGTCGACCAGGATCTGCACCGGCTGCTCCAGTCCCTTTGCGATCAGTGTTTCAGGCTGGGGCAGTTCCTTGGGAGGAAGCTCCGCCAGACGGTAGCGAAGTATTTTCTTTTCAGACAATACAAGCAGATTCCCCTTGGAGTCGAATGCGATTCCGCCGGGGGCCGTGACCGCCGATTCGCCGACCTGCTTGCCTGTCGCGGCATCCACATAGATCAGCTTATTGCTTTCCCGCAGGCTGCATACGAGCACACCATCACGCACCGCAAGTCCCGCTATTTCGTATTTCTTTCCATCCTCCTTCTTTCCGATCTTGAACACCTGCTTCTCGCCGTTTCTTGTCATGGCGGTAAGCCTGAGCTCCCCTTCGAAGTTGGACGCCACAAATAAATTTATCTTTGTGTCAGCTTTAGAACCCGAATCAAAGGCCAGGAACTGCGCGCCGGTCCAGTTGCCGCCGACCCAGTTCACGCCGCCGACTTTTTTCCCGTCCAGATCGACCCATGCCAGGCCATGCGTCCCTTCAGAGACATGGCTTCCTATATATATCAGGTCCTTGCCGTACTGGTTGCGGTCGGCAGGAACAAACATCGTACAGCATGGAGGCGTATGGTTGCTCAGCCAGGCTCCGGTGCTGTCCGCCGTATTCCAGGCGGGATTGCCTGCGGTATAGATCGGAAATTCATAGAAGAGATCGATGGATTTGTAGTTCAGGCCGCGCACCTTGTATGTGCCGGGCTGCACAAACGCCCCGGGCACGTGGTAAAGCCCGTGCCGCGCCGCTTCGGGATCGCGACCGACATCGTCCATCCCGTCCCACCATGCAGCATTGTCTCCTGCGGGGTAGGGGGTCTCGCTGACGAGATTGCGGATCCGTACGCCGTTGGCATCGTCGATGACGATAGTCACATATCCCGGTTCCTTCAGATTGAACGGTATTGCTATTGGAGGATGGACCTTTGCCTCTTCAATTTTCTTCGGAAGAGCGGCTTCCAGCGGAACTGTTCCCAGTGGATGCATGACAACAAGTTCATCGAGCCAGGCCCTGAGACCGTTCTTCGTGTTGCCGTTCAGGTGCGGATGGCTTTCAGGAGCGACCTTCGTCATACGCAGCCTGATCGCGTTGGTAGTGACAGTCGTGCCGAAGTCCATCCATTGCACCGGCAGCTGTAGCGGGTACCAGCTGCTGAGGTTGTCGAACGATTTCACGAGCTTCCAGTCGGCGTCGGGCGCTTCGGCAGGATTTCTTTCCTTTGGCCCGGCGTACGTCTGTACATCCGCCGCACCGAAACCGCCGAAGATCGCCGCGAGTCCGCTGATGGTGACAGGTTCCTTCCAGGTAAGCATGATCCATGGAGGCTGCTGCGCCACCGGCTTCGGAGGCAGCGCATCGTTCCAGTTGTCCCAGGCGCCCCAGCAGTCGTTACGTTCGTTGTTGATCACCGCGGTCTTGTTGTCGTTCACGGAAGCCGTGATCCTGGCCTGCGGCGCGAGATTCGCAAAACGTCCTTCCAGGAAATATACGCCTCCGAGGTTTCCGGCATATGTCCTGTCGGTCTCCTTTGGTACATGAGTGAAACGGATGGCGCGGGTCTGGGTATCCGGAGGGAGTATCCAGACGAGGAAGCCAGCTCCGTCCTTTGCAATCTTGTCGCCTGCGATCCGTTCAGCCGGAATCCACTGCGAGTCGTCGGAGATGCTTCCGGGAAACACCGCGTCTGGCTTGAGGACGCTGACGCTGCAGTTGCCGGATGTCAGTATTGTCCCGACCTTGAATGCCCTGGCGAATCCTATCCGCATATGGCGCGGCCCAAGTGTCTTGGTATCTCCAAACGCTGGAATGCCGCACCATTCCTGCCGGGAATTGCGGGTCCACATCACGAATGATGGATGACGTTCCTTCCCCTCGACAAGAAGCGGTCCTTCCTTTCCATCGACCCATTCCGTGAAAGCCGACTGGTCGAGATCCTCCCTGGACACAGGCGTTTCAAAGACCGAAGCTGGCTTGGCGTCCTGGGCCATCGGAGAATTGCAGAGTATCAGTGAGGCAGATGCCACGGCCAGCAGTTTTGGGATTCCAGCTTTCATCATGCGGCTCCTTATGTTGTTCCTACTCGAATTTAAGTTCGCCCCAGAGCGAAGGTGTCAGTATCGCCTCGTCGGGAACGTCGTTTGTGTTGTTCGTGGTCTTGTTGCTCCAGTAGTTCCTCGACGTGCATTCCTGCCCGGCGCTGTCCGAGCCCAGGATCCCGAAATCCCCGCTCAGTACTTTACCTTTGGGCGAATCAATTCCAAGCAGGTTCAGCGGTATGGCGGCCGTCACCGAATATCCTCCCTGGACAGGCTTCATGGCCATCGGGAAATCTACGATGCGCACGCGGTCCATCTGGATCGTCCTCCACGGTGAGCTGAACGAGCCTTTCTGCTCCTTCGGTGCGCCGGGGGCTGCTGGTTCATAAAGGACGGCAAGAGGCTTGTTGTCCTTGAAGGTCATCAGAAGCCTCATGTCGCCTTTCACGCAGTCCGGGTTTTTCGCCGCAGGATCGGCGCGGAGCATCAGGTCGACGCAGTCGCCTGTGATGAACATGAGCTGCTCGTTCTGTCCGGAATTCTTCAGCGGAGAACCGTCATTCACCTGGTACGCAAGGTAGAGGTTCCTGTCGTCATAGGCGGCCTTTATCGTCGCGAGCTTGTTGTTGCCCGTCTGTATTTCGATGTTGTTCTTGGACATGTCCCATGCTTCGAGGTTGCCGTCTGCCGGAAGCGCGGTCTTCGTCTCCTTGATGGAATATGATTTCCTGCTTGCGGTCTGTGCCGCTCTCTTGACCTTGAGCTCCTGCGCCGCCACGATGTCCGCTGGCTTGACGGTCACGGACTGGCCGAAGCGCTTCAGCGAATCAAGCCCGCTGATCTCGGAGACTATCGCAGCAGTACCGCCGCCAAGCGTGTAGTATTTCCCGTCGTCGGACCTGCAGAATGCTCCGCCGAAGCTCTCTCCGCCTGCGGTCATCGCGTCCGTTGGCATTCCCGGAACCGCCTGCAGCGGCACGTCGAACCAGCCACGGCAGTCGTTGTAGAGGCTCTGCACCCAGAGGCCGTCCTCCGTGAAGATGAAGTTCTGCCCGAGGTTTCCGTTGAGATAGAACACTTCGCCTATCTCATCATTTATCTTAGCGCGGCCATAGAAGCTGGAAGGCCCGATCAGGAGCCCGGGCGTGGACGCCGGGGCGTTATGCGATCCGTGCACTGAAACATAATGGCTCGGATAGGTCCAGAGGACTTTTCCATCGGTGCCGATCGCCTGGAGGGGGTCCTGGTTGAGATAAATGCGGCTGTCGCGCCCGACCGCGAGCATTCCTTCTCCGCCCATCTCGCCCTGCGGAGTAATCTTCGCCATTGAATCGAAACTGTAGTTCGGTGTTCCTCCGGCGGTGAATCCCTGCGGCTTGAATGAAAGGAAATCCTTCGAGCCGCCGCCCTGGGAAATTACAACGGTGAGATCGTCGCCCATGGCCTGACCCCAGTAGTAGCGGCCGAGTGAGAGGTCCCTTGTCTGGATCTCCTCACGCTGCGCCACGCCGTCATCGTTCCTGTCAACCCACAGGAACGCCTTGCCGAACATCCCCTCCCAGAGAGGCTTGTTGAACTTCTGGTTCCACTCCTTGTGGTATGCCTCGTCCATCGTCTTGCCGAGTCCGACATTCCCCCATTCAGCCGCATGACGCCAGCTTCCGTCCTTCTGGCGGATGTAGATCTTGACCATCGACGCGTCGCGCGCAGTGCTCCTGATCTGGATGTATTCGCGTCCGTCGACCTTTGAATACTGGGTCACCCAGTCGCTGCCTGTCCCGAGGGCATCGGTAAGCGTGTAGATCGGACGGAACTTCTGCTTCTCGAAATCAAGCTTGTACTCAACAAGCTCGCTGAAACCGCGCGTGTGATCGAAAGGATTGATGCTGCCTCCCGCCGCATATGCTGTCGTGCCGATCAGGTCAAAGGCGAGGGTGGCGTCTGCGGTGTTCCAGACGCTCGTGCGCTTGGGCTGCTTGTCCTCCTCCGCGACCCACAGCCGGCCCTTGCCGTCTATGGCGATCTGCGCAGGATTGAGCATGCCCTTCTCATCGAAGAAACCGACTTCCGGACGGCCTCCAGCTTTTCCGATTGCACCAGTTTTCTTCCCCTGAGGGT
>CAZDNQ010000410.1:0-4687 GCA_964506605.1 uncultured Victivallis sp.
CAAGCTTGAATCCTGTTTCGTTGTAGCATGTTTCAGCAAGATACAGGAACTGGAACATTGTTGCGCTTATGCAGTATATCCCGTCCCCTAGCTCGAAGAAAGCATCGCTCTTCTGGGTACGGTATGAAGGAAGTATTTTTGCCTTGATTCCATAATGGCCGATGTCAGAATTGCTGAAGCAGGAGAAATAGACTTCCTTCTTGCCTGCATTGCTCCTGCCAAGCCATGTTTTAAGCTCCTTCAAATCTTGCCCCCAGTCGAGTGAACTGTCTACAAGATGCTTGTAGCCGTTCTGTGAACCGCCTGCAGCCAAATTCATGTATGAAATGTAGTTTGGCCATGCTGCCAGGCAGGCCAGCGCCGTCGATGCCAGAAGTATGAATATGGTCCATCTCGCAAGCCTGCGGCCTTCGTATATGACAACCGACAAATAACCGCACAGTATGAAGATGCACGGATATATAGGCAGAAGATGCCTGTTCCCGATATTGGATCTATTGCTGATTGCAAACACCAGGAAGAGCACCGTGAATACAGCATATGGCATCAGTTCGCGGAATCTTCCGTTTGTGAGAGATGTCAGAGGGGCATTTAAGTTCCTGCCTACGCGCATTGATGAGAAAAGGCATATGAACATGAGCAGCAGCATCGGTAAAGGAGTCTTGTAGATGAATGAGAAAAAGAAGTAATTCCACCATCCCTGGGTGCTGAATTCTCCATCTAGGAAGGCGTATCTCTTCTGCCCGAACTTTATGAAGAATGCATATCCATACAGATAGGCTTCAGGAAGGATTTTATATTCCCTTGCCACAGAAATTGCCTTTCCAAAAGATCCACCCTCACTGAGAAATGAATCCATGTTATGGTCAATTGCCGGCCTGTCAGTATCGGAACCCGGCTTAAGCATTGAATATCTGAAACCGCACACACCCCAGATGACTATGAATATTACAATTCCATTAATGATGGCCGCCGAGATGAGTGCGATAAGTTTGTCCTTTTGTGATTTGAGTTGACGCGAGATCTTGAATGCTTTTAAAGGAAGGTCATTTTTTGAAAATATGCATGCCGTGCCCATTATAAGGTAGAATGGAATTATGATAGGAGCAGAATGCTTTGTCACGAACAGCAGCGCCAGCGCGGTGGATGAGATTGCGACATTCGCAAGACTGACCTCGTTGACGAGTTTCCACAAAGACCAGATTGCAGCAAGGAATACCAATGTCGCAATCATGTCGGTGGTGGCAAGCCCCCCATGCGCAAGGCTCTCCGGGCAGAATACATACAGGGATAACGAGACAAGTCCACCGAGATATCCGAAGATGCTCCTTGAGATCAGGTAGATTGCAATGCCAAGCAGGATGCTGACCGTGAGGACAACGGAACGGGATGTGAGGATAATGGAATCTGCATCGTTGCCCGACCGGAAAATGAAATCTCTCGTATTCTCCCATTCATCGACTCCGGAGATGTTGTTTTTGGGATAATTAAGTTTCTCCGGCAGCAGAGGAAGCGCGAGCAGTGCTTCAGTAAAGAATCCCCCTTCTGAGCTCATCATCAGATTGCCGTTTTTCAGATATTCATATCCTCCTGTTATATGGAAAGGCTCATCGAATACGGCCGATTTCTGGAATGTCGAACTGGATACGATTACGGCATAAAGAATGAGCAGTGATACGACAGAAAGTATTTCCAGCAGAAATCTTCTTTCGGCGGTGGCTGGAACTGAACTCGTAATTTCCTGCTGGAGTTCTTTGGACACGATGTTTCCCCTTAGTGATTTGAAATTAAAAATAATTCTACATAGGCCTAAATTCAATGGTGCATTTCAAGGCGGTGGAGCTATTGTTTAATCCATGGACAACACACATTCCAGCTCCCCGGACCAGGAATGCCGACTGGTTCTCCTGAGTTCCCTTCTGGCGATTGCAATAATTGCCGGCCTGACTTTTATGGTCGCCCTGGCGGCAAGCTACTTTGTTCCATCGGCCCTTATTGGGAAAAACTTCGGATTTACGGAAATATCTGCAATGTTGGTTTGTCCAGAACCAATTGAAAGAACCGTTTTCCAGATCATGTTGTTGGTGTCTCCTGTTATTGTCCTGTTGTCCAATTCAATTGTCATAAGATTGAATAAATATCTGGATTCCCGCGTGTTCAGCGGAAACGCGGGATATTTTGCAATTTCCGCATTGGCCGTTGCATGGATCAACTCATGGGCGTTTTATCCGAACTTCATGATGTCTTCAGAACTGGGTTCGTTTTCGCTTGTCCTTCCTGCGGTCAGCATAATGGTCCTTCTTGCATATGCATTTGGCAGAAGCCTTCCCTTCAAACGGATAGATTCATTTTTCAAGAAGCGATTCTGGATTGTATTTTCCATGATATCGGCTTTTTGCCTGTCTGTCGCAATCAGCTACAGGATATTTGATTGGAGGAGTCTGGCAATGAGTTCCGATTATCCGTTATACCATTATGAAAATCCAGTTTTCCATATAAACCCTGTGCTGTATTATATTTCACTCGCCGAAAAAGGATTTTACAGTACCCCCTTCGGTGCGCCAACATACGGATTTTATTCTATGTACTTAAAACCAATATTCAGCATGCTTGGACTGACAACATACTCATTCTCATCTGTTATGACACTGCTATACCTGCTTGGATTAATTACGATCGCTGTCCCGGTTTTCAGGCATATGGGAAATATCTACCTTAAATTGCTGTTGATCCCAACCTTATGCGCATTGCAGATAAGTTTATCACAGGCTTTCTTCCGCTGGGATCCATATTTCCAGTATTACCCCATACGCTTCCTTGTTCCAGCCTTGTCGGTTTTTATGTTATTCCTGATAATTGGCGCCAGGAAGGAGAATGTGCGCTATTCACTTTCCATAATATTTTCTTTTATATTGGGCTTTTTGGTCTTTTGGAACTTTGATTCCGGAATCACAGTCGCTATTGCATGGGCAGGTTTCTTCCTCCTGCTTGCTGTCGCAGAAGTTTTGAGAACTCGCAAAATCAAGAACAAGGCGTCTTCCATGTGCTTCAGCGTATTGTCGATGCTGGCAATCGGCGCTGGAACTGCTGTTTTCATGCTAATCGAATTCGATAGGTCAGGCATTTCCTTCGAACACATGTTTGAGATGCAGAGGATATTCTATTTGGCTGGTTATGGGATGTTGCCAATTCCCAAACACCTGCATCCGTGGATGGCTGTCGTCGGAGTATATATTACAGTCCTGGCTTTAACCCTTCCGGCCATTTTTCGAAATGGACTGAACAGTTCCCCGAGGCGTTTGCTTGCATTCTTTATTGCGATTATTGGATTTGGTCTGTTCGCTTATTATCAGGGGAGATCCCATGACATGAACCTGCCAGCTGTAGTTTGGCCCGCTATCCTATGCTGCTTTTTGGCCTGTGACTGGTGCCTCTCCTCTGATTTCCAGAAGCCCCAGCCGGCAATAAGATTCCTTTGCATTCCATTTGTAATCCTATGTGCAGCTCTGGCCCTCAAGCTTGCATTGAATGCCCCCTGGTATGTCAAGAGGTTGGCTTTCGTAGTTAATTCAGGGAAAATAGCAGAATCAGATCCAATGGCAATACCTGTCTCCTACGAGCTTGAACGGCTGTCAAGATATCAGGCGGAGCCTCCTGGTTCTGTTCTGATTATTCATCAGGCCGAATCAATATTTTATGTCGAATGCGGACTGTATCCATCGCCTCTTTTGGCGGCAGACCAGGAGCGGCTGCTCCGCAGACAGGAGGCTGACATGCAGAATCTAATAAAATCAGGAAGAGTGAGGCACATTTTCATCAGCCCTATATTGCCACAGACCCCGGAATATGGAAGACTCGGGGAAACGGTTCGTTCCCTGTATAGATTGGAGGACTATACTCCATTGCTGCAGCACTGGACGTTGAAAGAACAGCTTCCCAGGTAAACTCCTGCATGCATCTGGATTTTTCCATATAACGCAGGCATTTTAATGTGAATTGATATACGGAGCAGGATGTCAAATCAAGCAGAAAGCTCTCATGGCATGAAAAGATTCCTTGTCCCGGCAGGAGCTGTGGCGCTCTTTATTTTCTTTCTGGTGCTTTCCATTTCGACAGCTGCTGGAAAATCCGCGCATTTTGACGAGACGGCCCATCTCATGTCCGGCTATTTCATGCTGAAGGACTCCGACTATCGAGTCAATACCGCAAACATGGTTGTTTCACAGAAATTTGCGGCGCTTCCACTCATGCTGTCCGAAGTCAATCCCCCGTCCAAATCAGTGCAGAAGTATGCACTGGGCCACGAATTCATCTACGGGGGGGAATCCTTTGTCCTTGGTTTCAATTTCCTTAACAATGCAGGCAACAATTCAAAGCAGCTGCTTCTCAGGGGACGGATGATGATGATACTGGTCGGACTTCTGGCCGCCGTGCTGGTCTTTTTCTGGTCGAAGAAGATTTTTGGAACAGCTGGCGCAATGCTCTCGCTTGCCTTCCTCGCCACATGCCCTGTCTTCATATCATTCAGCGGATCATTAGCGCGGATATGGTTGCCACATTGTTCTTTCTTGCCGCGACTTGGACATTTTGGACCCTCCTGCACAGATTGACCCCATTCACGCTGGCCGTATTTTCAGTTTCATTCGCTCTTCTGCTGCTGACGAAATTATCAAGTCTTGCATTCATA
>CAZDNQ010000411.1:0-4677 GCA_964506605.1 uncultured Victivallis sp.
CATCCAGCGTGACAGCTGTGATGACCATGGAAAGCATCAGGCATACCGTCAACGATGTCGATTCCCTGGGCGGCAAGCCCGTCGGCGCGGTCAAGGGGACTTTTGGCGAAAGCTACTGCCTGAAGCGTGGTTTCGAAGTCACATCGTATGCAACACTGGATGAAGCCGTGCATGCTCTGGTCGCCCGCGATGTCGTCGCCATCATAGATGATGCACCACTGCTTGAAGCCTACGACCATGCGCATCCTGAACTTGCCATCTGCGAGACAGGTCCTCTCTTCGAGAAACGCAAATATGCATTTGCCCTGCCTAGGGACAGCCACCTGCGACACAAGATAAATCTCGCCCTTGTCGAATTGGAAGAAGCCGGTGAAGTGAAGAAGATCTATTCAAAATACTTTAATGACTGAGATCTGAAACTTCCTGGAAAATTGGCTATTATCTTCTTCTTCCGCGCTTTTTTACTCCCCAGGATCCACACATCGGCCCCTTGTGGATCTTCATGCCCGAGCCCCCTGCCCCCTGGAGATATTTGCGCCCTGTTGGAACGTCATACTTGCTGTATTCGAATCCTTCAAGACGTTTCCTTTCTACTGCAGTTCCCAGCCGTCTCTCTATATCCTTTACTTCAGATTCGTCATCCGCTGAGATGAATGTCAGGGCGTCCCCGGTCTTCTCTGCGCGGCCGGTACGGCCTATGCGGTGTATATAGTTTACTGCAGTGTCAGGGATGTCGTAGTTTATAACATGCGAGATGTCCTGTATGTCAAGACCTCGCGCGGCGATGTCTGTGGCCACCATTATCTTCAGTTTTCCGGAACGGAAGTTGTCAAGTTCCCTCTTGCGTTCCTGCTGGGATCTGTCGGCATGGAGAATTCCTGTAACAAAACCGGCCCTTTCAAGGCTTTCCATCACAATGTCGGCCCTGCGTTTGGTGCGTGTGAATATCAGAATGGATTTATGATCGTCAATTTTCCTGAGCAGGGCGAGCAGCAGATCCGTCTTCTGGTTTTCAGGCACCGGATAGAAGCAATGGTCTATGGTTTCCGCCGGAGCCTCAGTATTTACGCATATCCTCTTTGGATTGCGCAGGTTGTGATTTATCAGATCGACCAGTTCAGGTGCGAAAGTCGCAGAGAATAGCATTGTCTGGCGTTCCTTCGGAAGAGCAGCGAGAATTCTCCTTATGTCGGGAAGAAACCCCATGTCGAGCATCCTGTCCGCCTCGTCAAGAACGGCGATCTCCAGTTTCCTGAGGTCTACAACCCCCTGCCCCATGTGGTCGAGAAGCCTGCCGGGACAGCAAACGATTATTTCGGTGCCGTCAGTCAAAGCCTGTTTCTGGGAGGTGAAACCCACTCCTCCATAGACGACGGCCGACCGAATATGTGTATGGCGCCCGAGAAGCTTGATAACTTCCCTGTTCTGTTCAGCAAGTTCACGTGTCGGCGCGACAATCAGGACACGGGTATGTTTTCCGTGAGATGGAGTCTTGAGGAGATGGTTGAGAATTGGAAGGACAAAGGCGGCGGTCTTTCCCGTGCCGGTCGCGGCGGTGCCAATGATGTCGGAACCTTCCATGCAGACTGGAATTGCCTCCTTCTGTATTGGAGTAGGTATAGTGTAGTTGGCCTCATCCACCGCCTTCTGCAGACGGGGATCCAGATTAAAGACTTTAAAACCCATTTTTTCTCATGCCTCCTTCAGCACTTTTAGAGAGACCGATTCAACAATGTCCTTTACTTTTTCCCTGTAGGCGGCCATATGAGGAGCCTTGAGATGGACCTTGAGAGCCTCGATGTTTTCCCATTTCTCGATTATTGTTATGACGTTGCAGTTCTTTTCCTGTACCGGTATCCCTGAATCAGCATCTGCCGTTGGATAATACTCGATGCAGCCTTTTTCCTTTCTGACTTCAGGCACGTTCGCCTTGAAAATCGCAAGGAATTCCTTTACTTTCCCCGGTTTTACGCTGATAGACGCTATGACGCTGATCATTTTTTCTCCTTAAAAGTTATGGCAGACGAGTCCGTCGCGCAGTTTTGGTTCGAACCAGGTGGATTTCGGCGGCATTATCTCTCCGGCATCGGCTATGTCCATCATCTGCTTGACTGTCGTCGGATACATGGAGAACGCTACTTTCGCCTTTCCTTCCTTCAACAGCTTTTCCAGCTCGCCGGTACCTCTTATTCCTCCTACGAAATCAATCCTCTTGCTGGTCCTCGGATCGTCAATACCAAGAATAGGATTCAATATATAGTTCTGAAGCACACTCACATCAAGGCAGTCTATGACATTGAACTTGGATGTGTCGAAAAGCGGCTTGAGGCTGTACCATTTACCTTCAAGAAGCATGCAGAATTCACCTTGTCTGGAAGGAGAGGGGGACTTTGACGGGGCAACTGCGAATTTCGCGGAAACCGCCTTCAGGAAGCCATCAACATCCAGGCCGTTCAAATCCTTGACCACCCGGTTATATGGCAGAATCCTAAGCTGTGATGAAGGGAAGACTACTGCAAGAAAATAGTTGTAATCCTCCTTGCCGGTATGTTTAGGATTTTCAGATTTGCACCTGGCTCCGACCCTTGATGCCGAGGCAGCCCTGTGATGCCCGTCGGCAATGTATAAATAGGATACTTTATCGAATAAATCGGATATCTTCTTGCTCTGTTCGACAGATAATCTCCAGACTTTGTGGGAAATGCCGTCAGCAGCCGTAAAATCGAACAGAGAATTAGCCGTCATAGCACTCGTCACTATTTCGTCAATATTTGCAACATCTTTATATGTAAGGAATACTGGACCGGAATGACTTTTCGTCATATATATGTGCCTTGTCCGGTCATCTTCCTTGTCTTTTCTTGTTTTCTCGTGTTTTTTAATGATATCCTTGTCATAATCCTCCACCGAAACTGAGGCAATGATACCGGTCTGGACATGGTTTCCCATCTTGAGGGAATAGACATAAAGATGTTTGTCCTTGTCCAAGGAAAGAGGGGCTTCCTTGCAAAGCCTTTTGAAGTTTTCAACGGCCTTGTCATAAACCTTGTCATCATGAATGTCGATACCTGGGGCAAGTTCGATTTCAGGTCTCGAGACTCTCAGGAAACTCAGGGGGTTTCCTTCTGCGAGTTTCGCAGCCTCTTCAGAATTGACCACGTCGTAGGGGACTGCCGCCACTTTGGAAGCTTTTTCAGGTTTTGGAAGAAGACCGTTGAAAGGAAGAACCTTGGCCATTATGCTGCTCCTGTACTTGTTTTTGGGCTTTTAAAGATATCTTCTAGTATGAAATAATAGATTTCCTCGATGGAATTAATCTGCCTGTCGCGGGGCAGGGGGTGTCCATATACGAAGAGGGGAACTGGGTTGTTCGTGTGTTTCCTGGTTGAAAGGTCCTCGCAGTTTCCGTGGTCGCCAGTGAGGATTATAAGCGTATTTTCAGCTGCGGAATCGACAAGTTCGCACATGAAGACGCTCAGGTCGCCAAGCACCTCTTTAAGCGCCTGCACATCCATCTTGTGGCCGACCCTGTCAGTAAGAAAATATTCAAAAAGAGTAAAGTCGTGCTCCTTTGATATGTTGAGGAGATCCTGTGCGGCCTGTTTCGGGGAAATCTCCTGGACCGGCATCCTCCCCATTATGGATTTCCTGGTAATGTCATGATACACGGCCTTGCCAGAAAGCAGATCCTCCATATTCCTGACCCATCCTATGGAAGACTCTACCATCGTAGTAGTTACAGATTTCAGCCGCATGCTCGCAAGTTCCTCGAGAGTATATTGGACGTATGCGTTTGCAAACGCGACTTTCTTGCCTCTTTCCATCAGGTTTGAGAAGAGGTTCCGGCTGCATATAAGCTCCCTGAGCCTGGGCCCTGGAAAACCCTGGACGTGCATCCCCATGATCTTTGCGGCGTTGAAACCTGTGAACAGGGCTGTCTGACCGGTGGCGCTCTGCGGAATCCCTTCCACGTCCAGTTTGGCGCTGACCGGTATGGAAAAGTCCGCCAGAAGTTTGACAAACCTGGTGTCGCAGAGTTCGGAATATACGGAATTGAACCAGCCTTTCTCAGGAACCCCAAACCCGTCGACCATGATCATTATGACTTTCTTATCCGTCTGCATCTCCTTTACCGCAATTCTTTTTCGAAACCCCTTAAGATAGCCTGATTTCGGAAAAATTCATTGGAAGAACACTTTTTTATTCCACCCGTTTTCAATTTACTTTTTCATCTCATATGCTAATTTCCAGATGTAAATACAACAACGAAAGATTGAACATGCCTATGAAATCCCCTCTCAGATCCGGATTCATCCTATTTCTTTCAATAAACATGCTCTATGCCGTTTCCTGCCATGGTTCCGAAGAGGAGGCTATCCAGCCGGTGGCGGAAATAAGGATACCTTCCCTGATGGATGCTGCCCAGTCGCTGAGCAAGCTCTTTGAAAGGACGACTCCCGGCTCATCTGGAATAATAGCTGTATCAGTGGCTGCCCTTTCATTCAGCCCTCAATTAGCCCCTTTCGATCTCGCACAGCCGATCCATATCCTTGGATTTCCTGCAAAGAAAGACGGGAAACCTTCCTTCGAATGGGGCATTCTTCTTGCCAGGAGGCCTGACGCCGACATGAAAAAGGGAATCAAGGGGCAGAAGCAGCCGGTCTACGTCAAGGAGAT
>CAZDNQ010000412.1:0-4674 GCA_964506605.1 uncultured Victivallis sp.
CAGAGGCGGCCTGTATATGATGTCCGACAACACCTTGCTGCCATCAGGCATGGTGTCACCCTTCATCTTGATTCCGAGCGCCCTAAAGGCAGTCCGATCCTTGTCGGAGACTTCGATGTATTCGCCCTCGTACTTATTGGTCGGAAGCTTCTTGAAAACACCCGCGTCAATATATCCAAGTTCAATATTGGTCGCAGACAGGTAGTCATACACCTTTTCCGGAACAACCGCACGCATGAGCAGGAAAGAGCCATCCTTGACATCCTTCAGACCGTCACATGCAACTCCCCTAGGCTCCTCAGCGACAGGAATCCTTTCAATTGAGATATTTTCTACAGTATACCCTGAGACATCGGTGAACTTCACCGTGTCAACCGGACAAAGCCGTATGGCATCGTCCAGCACCCATTCGTCAGTAGTGTAGCCTCCATCATCAGAAAAGACCTTCACCTTGATCATGACATCCTTGACGTTCTCGATTCCTGGCAAAGCCTCAACGTACAATGTCACCGCATTTTTAACCATTCCAAGATTCTTTGCGGTATATTTTTCCGAAGCGTTGACGAACTGTCCGTCCTTGTCAACAGTCTCCTTCTTCCTCGCACCCTTGTTTGCCTTCCATATGCGGAGCCCTGCCGGAGCGGAATACTCATATATTGGCCTTTCGGGCGTACCTGTATTCTTCAATGTCGCCTTAGCCGGATCGGAAGCGGAATACTCAAACATGAACTTAACCTTTTCCTGATTCATCTCCTTCCCGAGGACAATCTTTACCGGGATGAAGGGAAGTTTGCCAGTAGTCTTCACCTCGTTGTCGTCGGTTGCCGATGCACCCATGGCGTCAAAACCATCGACATAGTCGGGAATGCCGTCGAAATCCAGATCCACGTCGTTGACCTGGAATATCTTTCCGGGATATTTAATCTTGTCTGAATCCGTCTTTGGATCCTCGATGTCGTCCTCCGCCTGCGTCGGGGCCCATTTCTCATCAATTCCGTTGTTGTTGTCGCTGTCGGCATCCTCGTCAACGGATGATATCCTCACGTGGAGTACATCCTTGAAAGTCTTGCCCTTGTAGGTCAGCGTGTATGTGAAAGAGGCGTCCGCGATGGGCTTCAGTCCCTCGGCGTAGAGAGTGACAGGATTCCCCGACGCCAGAGGGGCAAGATCGCCTGATGGATTCGCGATATCCACGACATAATCCTTGAGTAGCTTCTTGTCCTTGAAGACCCTTGCTTCCGCCGGAACCTTCAGCTCCAGCTTGCCCTCGGTGAGTTTTACATCAAGGGGCTTTAGGACTATCTTGCAGAGGTCGTCATCCTTGTCTCCGTACTCGGTATCGTCCTTGTCATGGTGGACAATGGCTGCGGAATCGTCGTTGTCGTCATTCACCTGGATTATGAGGTTGACCGGATCGTCCTCCTGCGACTCCTCGACCTCGCTTCCTGATATCCTCCTGTAGCCGACAATATCAATGCCCAGCAAGTTCACCTTCTCGTCAAGATCCCATATCGGGGGCTCTCCTGGCGCATCTCCACCCCCCTCGGCCTTGACCTTACCCCTGAATTTCCCGATATGGACGCCGGAATTCACGTCAGGGACAGCTGAGTTGAAAAGCACTGATGCCCCCGAGCCTCCACCAGTCCAATTGATTGCCGACGGCGCCACAACATGTCCGTCGAGTATCTCGGTCGGGGACTTGCCTGTGACAGTCATGTCCAGCCTGTCTCCCACGGTTACAGGCTGAGCAAACTCCCCGCTGTTGCCTCCGGCGTTAACATACTCCGTCTTCTCGATAGTCTCGGAAAACGCCGCAATTCCAAAAGTCACCAGCAGACAGAACAACGGGACTCCTGCCAAAACTCTGAATTCACATCTCATCCCTGCTTCTCCCTTCATTTTACTATTTTCTTCTTATTTATGCTTATAATCATGCTTTCAGATGCCTTCGCGAGCCATGTCCCCTTGTACCGCTTCTGCGTCTCCATGGCAATCTTCTCCGCCTCATCAAACCTTTTCCTGGCATATAGAAGTTCGGCCTGGCGGTAAAAGGCATATTTACCAAGGGGATCGTCAGGGGCGGCTTCGCTTATCTGCCTGAGAAGTCCCAATGCCTCATCCGTCCTTTTCTCGTATCCCTGGATTATGTTGAACTTCTGCATCTGCACGTTCGCCCAGGACGGGACCTGTTTCCCGTATTCCTGGTTAAAGACGTCAATCATCTTGAGCGCCTCCTCCCTCCTGTCCCTGAGGATCTCGAAGTTGATGAGCATGTAGTCGAGATAGGCGCGGGCGTTCTTGTTCAACTCCTCCCTCATGATCGAATTTATCCTCCTGTAGGACTGTTCCGCCTTCTTCCAGTCCTCTATCTCGTAATAGTAGTCGGCCGTGATAATCGCAGTCCTGTGCTTCCCCTTGAAGGAGGAGAGTTCCTTCTCGGTGGCGAACATCCTCCCGAGCTGAAACTCGCTTTTCAGCCTTGAATAGGAGTTGGGGTAGTTGAGCTTCTGGAGCTTCGCCTCGTAGGCGTCGTATTTGAGCATCTCGGCGAGGCTTTTGACGGCCTCCTCGGGCCTGCCTTCGATGTACAGCGCAAGTGCGTATTTCGAGAATGCAAGATAGCGGAGCCTGTCAAGGTACCATTGACTTGTGAGCCTGTTTACGATGTCCCCAGGCTTTATCTCGCAGGCGTCGGTATTGCCCCACATGTCCTTGACACGGAAATCCCTGGGGGGAGATGACACGGAACTTGCTTTTTCGGGAACCTTGTATGCGTCAAGTATTTTGGCGGCCTTCTCAACTGAAGCCAGGACATCAATGGCATTCCTATAATCATCGAGGGCTGTCTTGGAATCATATTTCCTCTCAAGATGGTAATCCCCCAGCAGGATCATCGCCTCCTCCCGGTACAGTCCGAATTTATCTTTTGCTATAAACTGCCCGAGCCTCTCGGACGCCACCCTTTCAGCTGATGCGCCCACAGGGACTCCCCTCATCTTCGCCAGCAGTGCTTCATCCTCCTTAAGCGCCTGATCAAACATTTCGCGCACCCTTATTGTCATCTTTTTTCCGGAATTGTTCAGAAGCGCCTTATGGGTGGAGATGTTTTTCTCAAGCTCCCTGATTTCATTTTCAGCCTTCTCCTTGCCGGCAGCATCCGCAAACTCCAGGACGCATTTGCATACGTAGAGGGAGGACGCCTCGGAATAGACGGTTTCCGGGAAGTTCACGATAATGTCCCCGTAGCGCACCGCCGCCCTGATGTAATCCCCGGCAAACTCATACTTGCGGGCCTCACGGTAAGCCACAAAGCCAGGACCATACATCTCGGCGTCATAGGCCAGTTTCGCCTTCTCAAGCTTTTCATGTATGCGCTTCTCAAGCAGAGGAAGCGCCTTTTCTCCGGAATACTCCGACTGCTCCTTGACATGGGCGAGAACCGACAGGGAGAACTCGTACATCCTGATCGAGCCCTGGAAATCCTTCATCTCATACTGCATGTCGGCGAGCCCTTCTGCAGCAAGGATACGTGGAGGACCTTCAATCCTGCTTCCCACGCTGTTGAAACCTGCAAGGGCGTCGGGATATTTCTTCATGAAGGAGAGGATACGGGCGGCGGCGATGCAAATCTCCGGATGCCTGATGTCCCATTTGTCCGCCTTGGGGAAATCAATATCGAATGGAACGGACGGCTTCTGGTCCTTGGACTTCTCCAGTATCCTGGCAATCCCCGCTGATTCCTTTTCATCCAGGAGAAGAACCGGGCATATCATCGCAAGGGCCGAACGTGTATCGCCAAGCCCCTCGCCGGTGTACTGTGCAAGGAGCGAAAGCGCCTTCATCCTTGTGGCGACATCCTTGTCTTTCGTGAGTTTTTTTATCTCCCTCAACGCGTCTGCGGAAACAACTGTGCTTTCCATGGAGAACATGAAAGCGTTGAGCATGGATTCATTTCCGTCCTTCTTGACTCCGGCATCCTGCGCGCCTAATGGAATAACCGCAGTCAGCAACGCCAAGATCAGCGCGCAAATGACACCAAAATGCCTGAGCTTGCTCAACCCAGTACGTGTTTTCATATGCCCCCCCTTAAAGCTTGATTGCCCGTTCAACCATCCATCTGCAAAAACTATTAAAATGCCCTTCTATCCCCAGAAAAACTCCTAGCATTGGGCTGGGCTTCAGGAACATCTACGAATGTCTATGCTGAAAAGGCAAACGAGTCTCCTCTACTGTCTGGTCTTTCACCGTAGCGGACATCCGGTCCAATGACATCCTCTATGGTTTTAGTCAGTACCTCAAGACTGAACGGTTTCTGGATAAAACCTCTGGCACCCAGGTCAAGAAGAGATTGGATTTCATTTTTTGTGCCATATCCCGAAATGAAGATCACATTGACACCGGGATTGATCTCCTTCAGACTGGAGAGCACCTCCCTGCCGCTGATCCCGGGCATGGTCACATCAAGCATCACAAGACTGATGTCCTTCCAAATGTCCCTGTAGTTTTCAATGGCATCGAACCCGTTGACGAACGCCATGGTTCTTAGCCCCATGGATCCCAGTATCGCTGAAAGTACCTCGGTAACCGGTCCGCTGTCATCGACAACCATCACAAATGAATCTCCATTCATTTTTATTTCCTTTGTATGTATTTCAATCAATGTCTCAAGAATCG